>JAWWOY010000246.1:0-6425 GCA_033851195.1 Kribbellaceae bacterium
CGACTGAGTACGGCACTGGTAGGCGTCAGCATCATCCTCACTGTTGCAGCCCCGCTGAACTCGTCCCTACGTGGCGCAGCGATCCCTATCCTCGTCACCACGTCACTAGTGCTCGTAGTAGTCGGCACTCTGCTGGGCCGCCTACGCACCCTCCAACCCGCCCCAACCCCCAAGCCCCGAGTGGTCGCCCCCGTCAGCGGCTGAGTTCGGGACGAACTGTGAGCGTTGCCGGCACACGGCTGGTCTTTTCGATGTGCACGCGAAGGAGCGGCGAAATTCGCCCAGCAGTCTCGAGGAGTTCAGCGTAGGCAGCATCGAGGTTCCGATTCCCCCGGGGCCTTTCCTTACGACTGGCTGAGGGCTTCGGCGACTGCTGCGGCTAGGTGGGCGTGGAGGTCGCGGTGGGTTGTGCGGTCGACCCGGACCTCTACTACGTCTATGCCGGCCACTGTCCGATGGACGGCAGCCCGGAGTTCGTCCTGCGTCTCCACCCGCTTGTACGGCGTACCGGTGGCTGCGCACAGCGCGGCGAGATCTACGCCGTGGGGTGTGCCGAAGACGCGTTCGAAGTGTTCGGCATGCTCGCCCGCCCCCTGCTCCAGCAGCGAGAAGATGCCGCCGCCGTCATCGTTGACCACCACGATTCGCAGGTCTGGCCGGGGCTCGGCGGGGCCGATCACCAGCCCGTTCGAATCGTGCAGGAAGGCCAGATCACCAAGCAGCGCGTACGTCGCTCCGCCGTTGGCCAGGGCAGCACCGACAGCGGTCGACAGGGTGCCGTCGATTCCGGCCAGGCCGCGGTTGGCCACCGTACGGATAGGCACTACGGGCGCCAGGTCCAGATCGCGCACCGGGTTCGACGACGCGACCACCAGCATCCCGTCGGCACCGATCGCCTCGCTCACGATCGCGGCGATCGCCGGACCCGTCAGCCCTTCTGCCAACACCTTCTCGATCGCAGGCCGGGCCAGTTCGTCCGCGTGCTGCCAGCGGGCCAGCCAGTCCGTGTCGTCTGTAGCAGTGACTTCCAGGCCGGCGACAACCTTGGCGGCACGGCGACCGGCATCAGGCCAGAGCCCGGTCGGCGCGACCACTACTATCTCGACGTCGTCTCTCGACATAAGCTTCGAGATCGGCCGGGACAGCGTCGGGTGCCCGAACACCAGCACCCGTTCGATCTCCGCCGCCAAGTCGGATGCCCCCAGCAACAACCGGTACGCCGAGATGACGGATGCCCCGATGCGGGACCGGCTGGACGGCTCGGCGAACAACGGCCAACCACCCGCCTCAGCTGCCAGCCGGGCGGCCTGCGACGCACCATCTCCGGCCACCACCACAGTCTTCGGCCCCGGCGCCACTGCTGACGGTTGCGCCGCCGCCGCATGCACCCTCGTCCAGGGGCCACTCCGGCCCGTCAGTGACTCCGGCCAGTCGCCGTCAGCTTCAGTAGGCACTAGCGGCTCGACCAGAGCACAGTTGAGCTGCACCGGGCCTGGGTCAGCTGTCCTTGCGCCGACGGCCACCGAGACGGCCCGGGCGACCTGCGACCGCCAGTAGGCCACTTGCCCGAGCTGCTTGGTCGGCGTACCGATCTCGTGAAACAGCCGGACGGCTCCGCCGAACACCTTGAGCTGGTCGGTGGTCTGGTTGGCGCCGGCCCCCCGCAGCTCCGGTGGACGGTCCGCAGTCAGCACGATCAGCGGCAGCCCGCTGTGCGACGCCTCGAGTACCGCCGGGTGCAGATTCACCACCGCCGTACCGGATGTCGTCACCACCGGCACCGGCAGCCCTGTCCCCCGGATCAGCCCGATCGCCAGGAACCCGGCCGTGCGCTCGTCAATCCGTACATGCAGCCTGAGCCGTCCCTCCCGATCAGCCGCCGCCAGCGCCAACGCCAACGGCGCACTCCGCGACCCCGGCGCCAGCACCGCCTCCCTGACACCTGATCGGATCAGCTCATCCACCACCACCGTCGCGAACGCCGACGACGGATTCATCCGACACTTCCCCTCATCGACCAACCCACCCCAATCCACATCGCGTCCGAACTCGTGTGATGTCGTTGAGCAGAGACTCGACCCGGTGCAGCCGGGTTTGCCAGGCAGCGGCCCTCGCCGGAGTTGCCGTCGCAGCAGCCAACGCCGCCGGGTCAGGTTGCGGGCGTACGACCGGCAGCATCCCATCTACTGGCAGCAGCGGGTCAGCAACCACCTCGGACGTGAACATGGAGACAGTGGCCAGGCCGCAGGCGTAAGGGAGCTCCGGCAGGGCTGCAGCCAGCGCTACGCCGGCAGCGATGCCTATGGATGTCTCCAGCGCTGACGAGACCACTACTGGCAAGCCGATCTGCTCGGCGATCTCCAAGCAGGCCCGGACCCCTCCGATCGGCTGGACCTTCAACACCGCGATATCGGCGGCTTCGAGGTCCCGGACCAGCAATGGGTCTTCAGCCCGACGGATCGACTCATCCGCCGCCACTAGTACTTCGGTACGCCGCCGGACAGCAGCGAGGTCGTGCACCGAGGCACAGGGTTGCTCGACGTACTCCAGGTCGAAGCGTGCCAACTCCTTGAGGTTCCGCACGGCTTCATCCACGGACCAGCCGCCGTTGGCGTCGATCCGCACCCGACCATGCGGTCCGATAGCGTCCCTCACCGCTTCCACCCGGGCTAAGTCGTCCGCAAGCGTCTGACCCGGCTCGGCCACCTTGACCTTGGCAGTGCCACAACCAGATCCCCGCACGATCTCCGCAGCTCGAGCGGGATCGATCGCCGGCACCGTGCAGTTCACCGGTACGGCGTCCCGCACCGGTGCCGGCCATCCGTCGTTAGCGGCCTCGCGGGCCGCCCGGAGCCACGACACACAGGTGGCGTCGTCATAGTCGAGGAACGGGCTCCACTCCGCCCAACCGGCCGGTCCCTCGAAAAGCACCCCTTCGCGCACAGTGATTCCCCGGAACTTGTTCTTCAGGCCGATCGAGTAGGTGATCACCGGGCATCCTCCAGCAGCCGCCGCCGGTCGACCTTGCCCGAGGCAAGCATCGGCAGGGCTTCCAATTGGATCACCTCGCGTGGGGCCCACGTACGCGGCAGCCGCTCGGCGACGAAGTCCCTAAGCTCGCCCCGGTCGGGCCCACCGACGACGAAGGCGACGACCCGACTGCCCCACTCGGCATCGGGCACACCCAGCACGACGGCGTCGTCCACCTTCGGGTGTTCGAGCAGGCGGGCCTGGACCGCGGGCAGTGTGATGTTGACCCCGCCCGAGATGACCACGTCGTCCACGCGGCCGATCACCTGCAGCCTTCCATCGACGATGCGGCCGCGGTCCTGGGTCCGGAACCAGCCGTCGCGGAGCACCTCTGCGGTGAGCTCGGGCTGCAGGCGATAGCCGGAGAACAACGTCGGCCCACTGATCAGGATCCGCCCGTCATCGAGGCGTAGCTCGGTCCCGTCCAGCGGCTGGCCGGCGTACACGCAGCCACTGCCGGTCTCGGTCATCCCGTACGCCGGGATCACGGAGACGCCAGCCGATCGCGCCCGGGCCTTGAGGTCAGACGACATGGACGCGCCGCCGATGACGATCGCATCGAAAGACCTCAGCGCGTCGGCCTCGGAGTCGAGCAGGCGGGCCAACTGGGTCGGCACCATCGCGGTGTAGCGGCGGGCTGCGGTCATGGCGGCAGCCGCTGCGCTGAAGGTGTCGTGGTCCGAGGCGACGACCGGAGCGATGCCGGCCAGCACCGACCGGGTAAGCACCTGCAGTCCACCGACGAAGTACGCGGCCATCGGCAGCATCCACTGACCAGGCCCGCCGAGCCGATCATGGGTGGCAGTTGCCGAGGCGATCAGGGCCGACCGGGACAGCAGTACGCCCTTCGGTTCGCCCGAGGAGCCCGAGGTGGTCAGTACTACCGCGCATTCGTCGGTCTCGAGCGGCTCCTCGGGTGCCGCTGCCTGTCGTACCCGCTCGGCCTGGGCCGGATCGGCCGGCACCGGCGCGAACGGCGTACCGGATCCGTCCAGAACGGCGGTCAGTGCGGACAGCACAGCGTCGGGGGTGGCAGGGACCAGCCGCAAGGTAGACATGACCCTCCGAGCGTACGGCCCGGGTTGGCTGACAGAATCGCGGGTCATGGCCACCCCTGCCCAATGGATTGAAGGTGCCCGCCCGCGCACCTTGCCCGCCGCGATCTCCCCCGTGATCGTCGGCACCGGCGCTGCTGCCTACCTGGGCGGCTTCGTCTGGTGGAAGGCGTTACTGGCTCTCGGTGTCGGACTCGCCCTGCAGATCGGCGTGAACTACGCCAACGACTACTCAGACGGTATCCGCGGTACGGACGAGAACCGGGTGGGGCCGCTCCGGCTGGTCGGCGCCAAGGTGGCCAGCCCACGCCAGGTGAAGACGGCAGCCTTCACGTGCTTCGGGATCGGCGGCGTACTCGGACTGGTGCTCTGCGCTACGTCCAACTGGTGGCTGCTTGTGGCAGGCGCGGCCTCGTTGCTCGCGGCATGGTTCTACACCGGCGGCAAGAAACCGTACGGGTACCGGGCTCTCGGGGAAGTCAGTGTCTTCCTGTTCTTCGGACTGGTCGCTGTGCTCGGTACTACCTACGTACAGACCGGGCGGCTGCACTGGACGGCTGTCGCCGGGGCGATTGGCATCGGCGCCATTGCCTGCGCTCTGCTGGTCGCCAACAACTTGCGGGACATCCCGACCGACAGTGTCACCGGCAAGCGCACCCTGGCCGTCGTACTGGGTGCTCAACGATCCCGGGGCCTCTACATCGGGCTGATGTCGCTCCCCTTCGGCCTGGCCGCCCTCTCCATACTGGCGACGCCATGGGTACTGCTCGCGCTGCTCGCACTGCCGCTCGCGATCCGCGCCATTCGGGTCGTCGCCAGTAATGCGGTCGGGCCGGCGCTGATCCCGGTCCTGAAAGACACCGGGCTGACCGAGCTCGTGTACGCGGTAGGCCTGGCGGTGGGATTGGCCTTAGGCAACTAAGGGTAAGGAGGGGCTGACTGTCAGCTCCGCGGCTGGGTCCGCCTCACCTGGCCTCGCGTCCTTGTCCTGGAGAGAACTTGCGTAAGTTCATCGCAATCGTGATAGCCGCCGTCACTGCCGTCACGATCGGCCTCAGCGGTGCCGGCTCAGCCGACGCCTACCTGCACACCGAGGACGGCTACACGTACGCCGATACGAGCTACAAAGGCAACGTCCCCGGCTCGTACTTCAAGACCATCAGCCGGTACGACGCCAGGAGCGGCACGCTCTACGTGAACCTGACCGGCTCCGACCAGACCTGCGACGACCGGTACGCCGCCGCCCGGGTGCGCGGCTACAACAAGGAGACGCGCAGCTGGCGCTACGACCTGATGCTGTGGGTCGGAGACCCTTGCAAGGGCCAGGGCCAGACCACCATCTCCATCCCGGTACGGGCCCGCGGCATCGACTCGGTGAATGTCTCCGACGGCATCAAGGACGTCACCTACGGCAACAAGTACGTGCGGATCTACAGCCGCTAGTATCCCGAACCGCGATGTCGCCCGACCCCGGGGCGAGCTACGTTGGAGCGACGAACGCCGACCAGTGGGGGAATGATGACCGACTATGACGAGCGGCCGACCCGGCCCCGGGTCACGCTGACCGACATCAGCTCGCGTGCCTGGGAGCACCCGGCCGACCGCGGCGCCCTGGTCGCGCTCCGGCAGCTGAAGGGTTTCGACTTCGTGCTGCGGAAGATGTCCGGCATGATCAACGAGCGGGCCTTCCGGCTGCAGTTCCTCGGCTCGGCGATCCGGGTGGACGAGCGGCAGTTCCCCAGGATCCACCGGCTCTTCACCGAGGCGGGCACCACCCTGGACGTGCGTGAACTGCCGGAGCTGTTCGTCATCAACTCGCCGATCTGGAACGCTGTCACGATCGGCATGGACAAGCCATTCATCGTGCTGAACAGCGCCCTGCTGGAGGGTCTGGACGACGAGGAGACCCGGTTCGTCCTCGGGCACGAACTCGGGCACGCGCAGAGCGGTCACGCTCTGTACCAGTCCTTGCTGTTGTGGCTGATGCGCCTGAGCGGAGCACTGAACTGGGTGCCGATCGGCGCCCTCGGCCTGCGCGCCATCGTCGCCGCGCTGCACGAGTGGTCCCGCAAGGCCGAGCTGTCCGGCGACCGCGCCGGGCTGCTAGCCGTGCAGGACCCGGCCGTCCCGTTGCGGGTGCAGATGAAACTGGCCAGCGGCGGCCAACTCGGTGAGCTCGACACCACCGCGTTCCTGGCTCAGGGCACCGAGTACGAGAGCGCCGGCGACCTTCGGGACAGCGTGCTGAAGCTGCTGCTGCTCGAGGCGCAGACCCACCCGATGGCCGTCATCCGGGCGCACGAGCTGCGCCGGTGGGTGGACGAGGGCGAGTACACCACG
>JAWWOY010000269.1:0-2791 GCA_033851195.1 Kribbellaceae bacterium
CGTTCAGGAGGGACCGCCCCGGGACATTTACCTCGCGCCCAACGGCGCATTCGTAGCCGACTTCGTCGGTGCCACCTCGTTCGTCGAGGGCTCGGTGGAACAGGCCGGCGGCCCACAGGAGGAGACCATCGTCGCCACCTCGATGGGCGAATTGAGATGTCGGACGGGAGCCGCGGTCGGTCGCGGGGACAAAGTCACCGTGGCCATCAGGCCTGAGTCGATCAAGGTGACCGCCGATCCCCTCGCATCGGACAACTGTTTCCACGGCGAGGTGAAGCTCGGTCTCTTCCTGGGAGACGCCGTGGACTATCAGGTCCGGGTGGGCGACGAGACGCTGCGGGCCAAGGGCGATGCACGGACGCAGTTCGGAACAGGCGAGCGCGTACACGTGTCGATCTCTGCCGACGAGTGCGTCTTGCTGGACCGGTGACTGCCGTGGCCCAGTTGATCGCACCGTCCGGGCTCGAAACCGAACCACGGCCGCCGGCGACCCGTCGCAATCGACGCCGCCCTCTGTCCCTGCGCACAGTGGTGAGCGCATGCACCATCGCCGCGCTCGTCTATCTCGTCCTTGGTCCCATCCTCATGCTGATCCTGAGCAGCTTCGAGGACACCAAGGGTGGCGTGACCATACATCCACCGTTCCCGTGGACTCTCGACAACTACAACAAGGTGTTCCTCAGCGCGCAGACCTACAGGCTGCTTGGTGTCACCTTGCTCTTCTCAGCTGCCTGTCTCATCTTCGCGTTCGTAGTGAGTCTCCTGTTTGCCTGGCTGATCGAACGCACGGATCTCCCGTTCCGCAACGGCTTCTACGTCCTGCTCGTCGCGCCCGCTGGAATGCCTGGCCTGATCTCAGCCATCGCGTGGGGGATCCTGCTCAATCCGAGCAACGGCTACATCAATCTGGTGCTCCGAGGACTGTTCGGGTCCGGCGCCGATGGTCCGTTCAATGTTTACTCCTTGCCGTGGATGATCTTCGTCCAGGGATTGGCTCTCGTGCCGATGACCTTCCTGCTCATCACGGCCTCGCTACGCAACATCAACCCGGTGTTGGAAGAGGCGGCACGAACCTCTGGAGCCGGTTTTGCCACCATGCTTCGGACGGTCAGCCTCCCGCTGCTTCGGCCGGCCCTCGTCGGTGCCCTGATCTATCAGTTCTTGACTGTGATCGAGGCGGTCGACATCCCGCTGGTTCTCGGCCTGCCAGGCAATGTTCGCGTCTTCAGTACCGAGGTCTACCGGGTGACCCATCCATCCTTCGGCCTGCCGGACTACGGCGTCTCGAGCGCGCACGGAATTCTGCTCCTCGCATTGGCCCTTGCGCCGTTCGTCTTCTATAACCGAATCATCGGACGCGCGCAGGACTATGCCACGGTCACCGGGAAGAACTTCCGCCCAAAGGTACTAAAACTCGGCAACTGGAAAGCCGTCGCTGTTCTGACCGCCAGTGCATTCGTGTTCATCTCATTCATCTTGCCGATGCTCGTGCTGCTATGGGCCAGCACTCAGCCATACCTCGGAGCGATCGACCGGGCCGCATTCGGACGAATGACCTTGCACGGGTACTGGGTGACGTTATCGTCCGGCCTCTTCACCAGCAGCCTGCGCAACACCCTGCTGCTGGGCTTTGGAGCTGCGTTCTTGGCCATGGTGCTATCCATGCTCGTTTCGTGGATCATCGTCCGTTCGCGCTCTCGCTACCGCTGGGTGGCGGACTGGCTGGCTTTCATGCCGCACGCAATGCCCGGCGTCGTCATCGGCCTGGCGATCCTCCTCATCTACCTGATCCTGCCCGTGGGCGTTTATGGGACTATCTGGATCGTTGTCATCGCCATGGGCACCCAGTACATCAGCCTCGGCACAAGGCTCACGACCAGCGGAATAGCGCAAATTCAGCGGGCTCTCGAAGAGGCCGCCGAGGCCAGCGGGGCACACGCCTGGCAGGTTTGGCGACATGTCTTGATTCCGCTGCTCAAACCGGTATTTCTGAACGGATTCCTGCTGATCTTCCTGGCCAGCGTCAAGAACCTCACTCTGCCACTGATGCTGCAATCGCCGGGAAACGTCGTCTTCTCGACGCTCATCTACAACAGGTGGGATTATGGCGACGTCACCGGCGCCGCAGTGCTGAGCGTCGTGCTTACCGCGATCACGGTGACGGCGGCGCTCGCCATGCGGCGGGCGAGCGGTCAATCGGAGGGATTCTGACCACCAATGTCTGGCCACTTTCTCGGGCTCGCCGGGTCAGGGGTCGGAAGCTATTCTCAGGAATGGAGTGAATATGAGCGTGAACACCACCGAGATAAGCGATCGACATGATCGGCTGCGCCGGTTGATGGAAGGCCAGGACCTGGACGCGATCCTGGTGAGTGAGAAGTACAACTACTGGTATCTGACCGGACATCAAAGTCGCGAGTTCGACAAAATCATGCGACCGATGTTGTTCCTGTTGCCGCGCGAGGGCGCGCCGTCCGCCATCATTTATCGCCAGCAGATCCCCAAGCTGGAAAAGACGTGCCCGGGGGTACGGGCTTACGGCTACGAGGACGTGCCATTCGAGGTGGCCCTGCTCAAGGAGGCTCTGGCCGACCTGGGGATCGATCGGGGCCGGCTCGGCATGGAACTGGGCGAGAACCAGCGACTCGGTCTGCCGTACGCCGACGTACAGCAGCTGTTGGCCGACTGCCCGGGATTGACCCTGGCAGACGCCGGACCGGAGTTGCAGGAGCTTCGGATGCAGAAATCGAGCTACGAGATCGAGACCCTCCGGGCTGCTTGCGACCTCAGC
>JAWWOY010000271.1:0-2997 GCA_033851195.1 Kribbellaceae bacterium
CTCTGCCTTGCAGGTCATGACCAGCAAGGGCGCGTTGATGGCCCTCACCAGCGACGGTGTTGTCGTCGCGAATCCCGACGGGGTGCGCACCAAAGGCTACATATACACGATCGAACCGGACGCAACCCACGACTACAAGTCGACCATCAACCTCCGCGGCTGCGACCCAACTTCAGGACGGCTAGCGCCTGGTCGCTATCAACTGCACGCCTTGCAGATGTTCATCTTCTTCGACGAGGACCTGAACAGGAAGCCCATGATCCTTGTGCCGGGTGGGCCATGGGAGATCGAAATTGGATAACGCCATTGGGCGGGACGGCTGAGGGCTCGGACCGAAACATCCGAAACCAGGAGGCAGGCACGACGGGGGCGGGGCGAGATCGTTGGTGGGTTCGCCGCTCAACCACGAGGACTCAGATTCATCAGGTCGGACATCAGAGGACGAAGCCGGTGGGGAAGGGGTCGGTGGGGTCCAGCAGGTAGTTACCCATCCCGGTGATCCAGGCTCGGCCGGTAACCGAGGGGACGACGCCGCTCAGGTCGCCGACAGGGGTCTCGGCGAGGAGACGGCCAGTGAAGCGGGTGCCGATGAAGGACTCGTTGACGAAGTCCTCGCCGAGGCCGAGTTCGCCCCGGGCGTGCAACTGGGCCATCCGGGCGCAGGTGCCGGTGCCGCAGGGGGAACGGTCGAACCAGCCAGGGTGGATCGCCATCGCGTTGCGGGAGTGGCTGCCGTTCTCCCCCGGCGCGGTGAACTGGACGTGCTTGCAGCCGTTGATGCCCGGGTCCAGCGGATGCACCGGCCGGTCGGCAGCGTTGATCGCGTCCATGATCGACAACCCGGCCGCCAGGATGCGGTCCTTCTCGGCCCGGTCGAACGGGATCCCGAGCTGCTCCAGCGGCAGGATCGCATAGTAGTTGCCGCCGTAGGCCAGATCGTAGGTGACCTTGCCGAGCCCCTCGACCTCGACAGAGGCGTCCAGTGCATGCGAGTAGGCCGGCACGTTCTGGATCGTCACGTTCTCGGCCCGGCCGTTGCTAACGGCAACTTCAGCGACGACCAGGCCGGCCGGAGTGTCCAACCGGACCTGGGTGACCGGCTCGGTCACCTCGACCATGCCGGACTCCACCAGCACGGTCGCCACGCCGATGGTGCCGTGACCGCACATCGGCAGGCAACCGGACACCTCGATGTAGAGCACACCCCAGTCGGCATCCGGCCGGGTCGGGGGTTGCAGGATGGCACCACTCATTGCGGAATGGCCGCGCGGCTCGTTCATCAGGAACAACCGGAGGTCGTCATCGTGCTTCAGGAAGTGCTCGCGCCGCTCGGCCATCGTCGTACCGGGGATGACGCCGACGCCACCGGTGATGACACGGGTGGGCATCCCCTCGGTGTGGGAGTCGATCGCGCTCAACGTGCGGATGGATCTCATGCCAACGACTCCACGGCCTTCTTCATGTCCTGCTCCACCTGCGCCAGATGCTCGGGCGAGAGCGGTCCGCGCGGCGGCCGGCAGGGACCGCCATACCGGCCGATGTAGTCCATGCCGTACTTGATCGCCTGCACGAACTCCACTCGCGAGTCCCACCGGAAGGCCGCGACCAGCGGCTCGTACAGCGCTCGCGCCTCCGCGAGCTTGCCCTGTACGCCGAGCTCGAAGAGCCGGGCCGACTCCGCCGGGAACACGTTCGGGAAGCCCGCGAACCAGCCGGTCGCGCCCATCAGCAGCGACTCGAGCGTCAGGTCATCCGCGCCGGCGACCACAGTGAGACTCGGAGCCAGCTCGCGGATCTCGAGAACGCGTCGCACATCGCCCGAGAACTCCTTCACCGCAACGATGTTCTCGAGCTGGGCCAGCTCGGCGAGGATGTCCGGCGTCAGGTCGACCTTGGTGTCGTGCGGGTTGTTGTAGACCATCACCGGCAGGCCGACCTTGGCCACCTCGGTGTAGTGATGGACCACCTCGGACCGGCTAGCGCGGTACATGGTCGGCGGCAGGCAGAGCACCCCGTCAGCGCCGTCCTCGGCAGCCAACTCGGCCCAGTGGCGGGCCTGGTGCGCACCCGGCCCGTGCACCCCGACGATCACAACACCATCGTTGCCGACAGCATCGATCGCGGTCTTGGCCACCGCCCGGCGCTCGTCATCGGTGAGCGAGGAGTACTCCCCCAGCGAGCCGTTCGGACCGACCCCGCGGCAGCCGCTGTCGACGAGCCACCGGCAGTGCTCGGCGTACCGGTCGAGGTCCGGTCGCAGGCCCGCCGGCGCGGCGGCATCCTCGGCGTACGGCAGGGCGGTGGCGACTATCACGCCGTCGAGCTTCTCGGTCACAGATCCTCCTGGGAATCGTTCGGTTCAGGTGTGTCGGCGAGATCGCGAAGCCGCACCGGTACGGCGATGGGCCGGCGCGCGCTCGCGACAAGATCAGCCCGTACGCCGGGCCGGTAGGCGGCGGCGAGTTCCGCCACCGTGCGGGCGCAGACGCGGCCCTGGCAGAGGCCGAGGCCTGCTCGACTGCTCAACTTGAGGCTCCGGGTACCGAGCACATCCCGCTCAACTACAGCGTGCCGCAGGTCATCCCGAGTTACTTCCTCGCAGCGGCACACCAACGTGCTGCCCGTACTCCAGTTCTGCCAGCCGGACTTGACCGGATAGGCCTTTGCCAACGCGGCAGCGAATCTCTTGCCCTTGACAACTGCTCGTTGATCCCCAGGCGCAGGGGATCCTGCCACGACGGTAGAGGCCGCGGCAGCGCCGGCCACGCGACCCTCGGCTGCTGCGAGGTCGGCCCCGCCTATTCCGGTCAGCTCGCCGGCGGCGAAGACACCCGGGACCGAGGTTTGCTGATGCTCGTCAACCATGACGGCCGCTCCGCCATCCGGGCCGACCTCGAGTTCGCAACGCGCCGAAACGGCCAGCTCGAGCTGTGCGGTGAACCCGAAGCCCAGGCAGACGGCATCTACCTCGATCCGCCGTTCAGTTCCCGGCAGCGG
>JAWWOY010000299.1:0-3357 GCA_033851195.1 Kribbellaceae bacterium
CCCGGCAGCCGGCCGGACACGATCTGCCCGAGCTCGGCGTACAAGGTTTCCGGCGAGAGCCGACCGGTGTCCACGTGGCGGCGGAGCGCGCCGAAGCGGCCGGACTGCGCCTCGCGCCAGTCGTCGACCACCACCTTGTCCATCACGTCGAGCAGATCCAGTTCGACCGCACTTACCGTCCCGTACGGCACTACGAACGCGCCCGGCTTGATGGCCGCGGTCCGCAGCAGCGGTTCCGGCTCGGTCAGCCGGGTCGCCTCGACCAGCACATCCGCGCCGTCGAAGGCCTCCTCCGCGGTGGCGACCACCCGCACCGGTGTGGACAGCTCAGCCGACAATTCCGCCGCGAACTGCTCCCGAGACTCCGGCCGGCGAGACGTCACCCGGATCTCGTCCAGGTCGAAGAGGTCGTCGAGCATGGTGACGTTCCACCAGGCCGTACCTCGGGCGCCGGCATGGCCGAGGATCTTGCTGTCCGGCCGAGCCAGGTAACGGGCGCCGACCGTGGTCATCGCCCCGGTCCGGGCGGCCGTGATCATCGTCGCGTCCAAGACCGCCAGCGGGACACCCGTGGTCGGGTCGAACAGTGTCGCCATCGCCAGTTCGCTCGGCAGCCCCACGGTGTAGTTCGGGACGAAGTCGCCGACCACCTTGACCCCGCTGACACCGTGCTCGCCGAGCCGGTTCAGGTGACCGCGCAACACGTTGAAGTGTCCGACACCACCGTTGTCCGGCATCAGGTGCACCCGCGGTTCGAAGCTGGTCTCTCCCTCGCCGTGGTCGCGGACCGCCTCCTCTACCGCGTCGACGATCTCGATCCGGGTCAATCCGAGCGAATCGATCTCCGGACCGGAGAGGAAGCGCAACCAGATGCCATCTCTGTCAGCCATACCGGCATGGTGCCAGCCACCCCTGCACTGGCCACCGGAGGGACCACAGCGCGGACCATGTCAGTATCCGGACAACCTCAGTAGGGTGTCAGGCGTGAAACCAACGCTGCAGACGGACCGGCTGCTGATCCGGGACTGGACCGAGGCCGACGCGGACGAGGCCTTGGCGATCTACGGGTCCGCCGATGTCGCCCAGTGGCTGTCCCCCGCGATGGAACAGGTCCGCGACACGACGACCATGCGGGCGATCCTGCAGGCGTGGGCCGAGGCGCAACCGAACCTGATCCTCCCGAGCGGCCGCTGGGCCGTGGTCCGCCGCGAGGACGACCTGGTGATCGGCGGCCTGATGATCCGCCTGCTGCCGCCGTACGACGAGGACCTGGAGATCGGCTGGCAGCTCAGCCCGGAAGCCTGGGGGCACGGCTACGCCACCGAGGCGAGCCGGGCCCTGATTCGCTGGGCGTTCGACGAGGGCAAGATCGACGAACTGTTCGCGGTCGCCCGCCCGCACAACACCCGGGCGATCGCCACCGCCGGCCGGCTCGGGATGGAGTGGGTCGGCGAGACCGGCAAGTACTACAACCTCAACCTGCAGGTGTACCGAGTCCGCGCGACTGAACTCAAGCAAGGCTGATCCCAAGGCCGTCACCGGCGGCGTCAGATCATCGACGCGGCGATCGAGACGGTCATCGCGGTCGGCTACGGGCGCGCGTCGCTGGCCCGGATCGCCGAGCACGCGGACATCAGCAAGAGCGTCATCTCGTACCACTTCGCCAACAAGAGCGACCTGCTGGAGCAGGTGGTCATGCAGGTCGTGGACGACTGGGCCGCCTTCATGCAGGGTTTCCTCGAGCGCGAAGACACTATGGCCGAGCGGCTGGCGGCGTACATCCGCTCCCGGCTCGCTTACATGCGGGACAACCAGAGCCGGCTGCTGGCGGTGGCCGAGATCGTCGACAACCACCGCCGGCCTGACGGCGTACCCGTCTTTCCCGAGGGGTACGGCGTCCCCCTGGGCGATCTGGAGGCCACTCTGCGGGCAGGTCAGGGGGACGGCGAGTTCCGCGAGTTCGACCCGGCGGTGCTGGCGATGACCATCACGCAAGGCATCGACGGCGCCCTCACCTACTGGGCGAAGAACCCGGGCACCGACCTCACGGCGTACGGGGAGGAGTTGGTCGCCCTGTTCGACCTTGCGACACAGAAGAGACCAACCGCGGCGAGAGGAGCAAAGAAGTGACGGCGGAGTCCTCCAGCCAGCGACAGACGGTGATCGGTCATTCGACCGGCGACAAGGTCGTGCTGTACGGCGGCCTGCCCTTGCTCGGCCTGCTGCTCGGGTTCTTCCTGCCGAGGATCGCGGTCTGGGCGATCGACCAGCCGTGGGTCCCGTTCCAGCGTCCACTCGAACTGATCGCGAAGTGGCAAGGTTGGTGGGTGATCCTCATTCTCACCGTCGTGGGCGTAGTGGCCGGCATTCTGCTGGCCGCCGCGGCGCTGGAGGACACCCTGAAAGTCACCGTCACCGATACCGAGGTGCAGTTCCAGAAGAACAACCGGACCCGGCGGGTGCCGCGCGAGCAGATCCGGATCGCCTTCCTGGACGGCAAGGACATCGTGCTGCAGGCCGCCGACTCCCGCGAACTGGCGCGCGAACGGCACGACCAGCTCAAGTCCGAGGCCAACCGGATTCCCGCTGCCTTCGAAGCGCACGGCTACCCGTGGTCGGCCGAGGGCGACCCGTACCGGAACGCCTTTCGCCGCTGGGTGGAGGACCACCCGGAGGTCCCGCCGGCGGTGAACGCCGTACTGAGGGCAAGGTCGAAGGCAATCGCTCTGGGCGACAAGGGCAAGGCGGACGCCCGCGAGCTCCGCGACGAGGTCGCCAGACTCGGCTACGTCATCCGCGACGAGAACGCCAACCAGTACTGGCGCTCCATCGCCCAGCCCGACTGAGCTACCGCCGCCGATACCCCGTACGGCGATTCCACGGCGGCTGGGGCGGAGACTTCAACGGCTTCAGCGCGGCCCCCGTGGTGCCCCGAAGCGTGCGGGTTGAACGGGATGGGGAGGATGGTCGCGTGATCACAATTGAGCAGGCCAGGCGGTTGCGTAAGGCCGGGGCGCTCTGGGTCCCCGGCGCCGGAGACCGGTTCGTGGTACCGGACCGGGACATGGACGAGGACGTGTTCGTGGTGAGTGACATGACCGTCGAGGTGCACGACTACCCCGGCGGCAAGGTGATCGGGTTCAACGGGACCACCGAGTGGGCGCTGGACAGCATCGAGCAGCGCGAGGTGGTCTGGCTGCCACGGGAGGAACAACTGCGCGCCCTGCTCGGGCCGCGGTTCCTCCGGCTGGAGGCGGTGCGCGGGGGCTTCGCGGTGGAGCTCGCCGACGGGGACGACACCAGCCGGTTCTTCGCGGCGGATGCGGAGCAGGCCTACGCCGAGGCTCTGCTCGCCCT
>JAWWOY010000303.1:0-5196 GCA_033851195.1 Kribbellaceae bacterium
CATACGTCGGTGACCATCGGGCAGCGGTCCGCGAACCGGCAGCCGGCCGGGAAGTCTGCCGGGGATGGGACCACGCCGCGGATCTGTGTCATCCGGGCAGCGCCGGACTCCAGCGACAGCACCGAGCCCAGCAGCCCGCGCGCGTAGTGGTGGGCAGGTGCGCCGACCAGGTCTGCCGTGACCCCGGTCTCGACGATCTGGCCGCCGTACATCACCACCACCCGGTCCGTCACGTCCGCCACCAGGGCGAGGTCGTGCGACACCAGGATCAGGGCGAAACCGAGCTCGGCACGCAACCGCAGCAACAGCTGGATCACCTGCGCCTGCACCGTGACATCGAGTGCGGTCGTCGGCTCGTCGGCAACGATCAGCTTGGGGCTCCGGGACAGCGCCATCGCGATCAGCACTCGTTGCCGCTGGCCACCGGACAGCTCGTGCGGGTAGCTGGACAGCGTCCGCGCGGGGTCCAGCCCGACCAGCTCCAGCAGCTCAACCGGAGTACGCCGGCCGCCGCGGCAGACCAACTGCTTCAGCTGCGACTTGATGGTCATCGCGGGGTTCAGCGACGACAACGCATCCTGGTAGACCATCGCCATGTCATGACCGAGCAACCGGCGCCGGTCTGCCCGCCCAAGGGTGAGCAGGTCCCGGCCGTCGAACTGGATCCGGCCGCGGATCCGGGCGCCGCGCGGCTCCAGCCCCATCACCGTGAGTGCGGTCAGCGACTTGCCGCAGCCGGATTCGCCGACCAGCCCGAGCACCTCGCCGGGCCGGACGTCGAAGCTGATGCCATCGACGATGTCGACGCCGTTGTGTCTGCCCTCGAAACCGATCGCCAGGTTCCGCACCGACAGCACGGGTTCGCCGTCCGGTAGCGGCCGCGCGCGTTCCCGTAGCCGGCTCGCGGCCGCTGCCAGGCCGGGGAGTTCGACGATCTCACCGGTTCCCGGCCGAGGGGTCTCCAGCGCGTCCTTGTCCTGCTTCCGCGTCTCGGCACGGCGCGCGGCCGGCGCCGCCCACGCATCGGTCACGCCCTCGGACAGGATGTTCAGCGCCAGCACGGTGAGCAGGATCAGCAGACCCGGGAAGACGGTCGCCCACCAGCCACCGAGCAGCACCATGTTCTTGCCGTCGGCAATCACCGATCCCCAGGACGGCGACGGTGGCCGGACTCCCGCCCCGATGAAGGACAGCGAGGCCTCGAAAACGATCGCGTCCGCCACCATCACGGTGCAGAACACCAGCACCGGCGCGGCGCAGTTGATCGCCACATGCCGGAGCAGGATGTGCGGGGTCCGGGCGCCGATGACCTTCTCCGCCACCACGTAGTCCTCGCCGTACTGCGCGAGCACATTGGCACGGACCACCCGGGCGACCGGAGGCATGTACAGGAAGGCGATCGCGGACACCAGCACCGGGACCGACCCGCCGAACACCGCCACCAGTACGGCGGCGAGCGCGATCCCCGGGAATGCCATCACCACGTCCAGCAGCCGCATCAGCGTCTCGTCGACCGCCTTGCGGGAGGTGGCCGCAATGGATCCGATCACCGAGCCGGCGACGAGTGCGAGCAGCGTGGCGCCGAGGCCGATCACGAGCGACCAGCGGGCACCGTAAACGAGCCGGGTGAAGATGTCCCGGTTCGCGCTGTCCAGCCCGAACCAGTGTGCACCGGACGGACCACCGCCGGCGTCCTCCTGGGTCAGAATGTCGTACGGCGTCAGCAACGGCGCGAGGATCGCGGCCAGGATCACCACCGCCAGAATCGCGACGGCGACCCAGGCCAACGGCGGCAACCGCTTGAAGTGGATCCCCGGGCGGGAGAGCCGCCCGGCCAGTCGTCGGCGCATCAGGAGGCACTCCTCAGTCGCGGATTCACCAGCAGGTACAGCACGTCTACGACCAGGTTGACCACCACGAAGCCGACCGCGATGCTCAGGACGACGCCCTGTACCACCGCCGGATCACCGTCCCGGACCGCGTTGATCATCAGCGTGCCCATCCCCGGCAGGGTGAAGATCTGCTCGATCACCACGGCCCCGCCGAGCAGGTAGCCGATCCGCAACCCGAGCACCGTCAGCGGATTGATCAGGGCATTCCGCAGCACGTTGCGACCGACCACCACGACCGGTGGCAGCCCACTGCCGATCGCCGTCCGTACGTAGTCCTTGTCCAACTCTTCGACTACCGACGTACGGATGATCCGGGTGAGCTGGGCAGCAACCGGCAAAGACAGGGCCAGCGCCGGCAGCGCCATCGTCCGCAGCCAGCCGGTGGTCGAGTCCGCCGGGTTGACGTAGCCGCTCGGCGGGAACCAGCCTCGGTCGACCGCGAGGTACTGGATCATCAGCAGGGCCAGCCAGAACGACGGCGCCGCGACGCCGACCAGCGAGACCAGCCGGATCAGCTGGTCCGGCCAACGCTCCCGGAAGATCGCAGCGGTGACGCCGAGCAGCAGCGCCAGCACCAGCGCGACCAGGAGTCCAAGGAAGGTCAGCTGGAAGGTCAAGGGCATCGCGGTCGTCACCGAGTCCAGTACCGGCGCCTTCGTCAGCACGCTGGTGCCCAGGTTGCCGTGCAGCAGGTCACCGACGAAGTGCAGGTAGCGCAGCGGCAGCGGATCCAGCAGCCCGTTCTCCTGCCGGAACTGCTGCAGTTGCTCCTCGGTCGGGCTGGCGCCCTGGAAATAGGCGATGGCCGGGTCGTTGTTCGAGAACCGCATCACGATGAAGACGAACCCGATGATGCCGAGCAACAGCGGGACGAGGAGCAGGATGCGGCGCAGCAGCATTCTGGCGATCAAGGCCACAGTCGAGGATCCTCAGGCCCGCTTGGCCTGCAGTAGGTTGATACCGGGGTAAGCCTGCGGCTTGATCCCGCTGAGCTTCTTCGGGTTCCAGGCCGTGATGGTCTCGTTGTGGGTAACGGGGTACAGCACACATTGCTCGGCGACCAGGTCGAGATATTCGTGCGTCAGCTGCAGCCTGGTGGCATCATCGGCCGCCCGGATCGCTTCGTCCATCTTGGTGAAGATCGCCTTGGCGCCGTCGCTGTTCTCCCACCGGGTGTACTTCATCCAGAGGCCGCCCCGGGTGTAGTTGTAGCGCAGGATCAGGTCCGCATCGAGACCGAACTGGTTCGGGTTGGAGGCCGCCGCCACGACTTGGTAGTCGGCGTGCTGGTCCATCTTGGTGAAGACCGCCGCGGTGTCCTGCGGCTCCAGCGTCGTCTTCACGCCGATCGCACCCCACGAGGCGGCGATGGTCGGCAGGCAGTCGACGATCCAGCTCACATTGACGGCGAGCAGGTTGATCGACAGGTTCATCACGCCGGCCTCTGCGAGCAGCGCCTTCGCCTTCGCCGGATCGTAGCTGTAAACGGTCTTCGCCTTGGCGTACGACGGGTTCTCCTCGTTCAGGAACGATGAGGCAGCCTTGCCACGGCCCTTGAGCGCGACGTCGATCATCTTCTGGGTGTCGATCGCGTAGAACAGCGCCTGCCGGACCCGGACGTCGTCGAACGGCTTGGTCGCGGTGTTGAACATCAGGAACATGTGGCTCATGCCCCTGGCGCCCTCGACCGTCAGGGCCGAGCTCTTCAACTGCTCGATGTTGGCGAACGGGATGTTCTCCGCGATCTGCGCCTCGGCGCTCGCACCCGAGATCTTCGCCACCCGGGCGGAGGAGTCGACGATGCTCAGCCAGTTCATCTTCTTGAACGCCGGTGGCCGGGGGCCGTTGTAGTCGGCGAATGCCTCGAAGGTGGTGTTCGACTTCGGCTGGTGCGAGGTCTGCTTGTAGGGGCCGGAGCCGACCGCCTTGCCGTTCTTGGCCAGGTCCCACGCGCCCGGCTGGGAGAAGATGTGCTTCGGCATGATCTTCGCGATGGTGAGCCGCGGCGCGCCCTCGGGGAACGGGAAGTTCAGCACCAGCTCGACGGTCTTGTCGTCGATCTTCTTGACCCCCTTCAGCCACGCCGCGAAGAAGGACCAGGCCAGCGTCTTCAGCTTGGGGTCGAGGATCCGGTCGAAGGTGAAGACGACGTCGTCGGCGGTGACGGGCTGGCCGTCGTGCCACTTCGCGCCGTCGCGCAAGGTGAACTTCCACGAAGTGGCCCTGAGGTCGGCCGGCACCTCCGTCCCCAGCGCGGCGTACGGCTCGCGGGTGATCGGGTCGGTGTCGAGCAGGCCCTCGTAGATGTGCTGGTTGGCCGCCATCGTGAACGCCGAAGCGGTCAGGGTCGGGTCCCAACTCTGGTTGTTCCCGTAGCCGATCACCGCGGTGACCAGGTCGGTGTCCGCGCCGGCGTTGACCGCTCCTGTCGACTTGGGTCCGCTCGAGCAGGCGGACAAGCTGCCCGTGATCGCCGCGGCGGCACTCAGCACGCCTGAGTACTTCAGGAACGAACGGCGGTCGAACCCCGGTCCTGCGGTGTCGCTCACGATGCCTCCATCGGCGGGTGTGGTGCTGCTTCTGAGCTGAAGGTAGGTCGTGGGTTGTCCCACATCCTATGTCCTGCGCTAGCCTGACCATAGGAGGTCGCCCCAGACCGGTCAAGACCTGCTTGCGAACTCGTGATCCGGCAGCGGGAGGAGCACAGATGGACCAGCAAGAACCCGTCCGACGGGCCCGGCCGGCCGGGTTCGCGCGACCGGCGCGGGCCGGCCGGACGCAGTTGCTGCAGGAGCAGATCAAGGACCGGATTCTGCAACTCGGCCTGTCAGCCGGCGAACCGATGCCCACCGAGGCCGAGCTCGCCGATCGGCTGAACGTCGGGCGGAACTCGGTCCGCGAGGCGATCAAGGCCTTGCAGGCCGTCGGGATCGTCGAGGTACGCCGCGGGCTCGGCCTGTACGTCGGGAGGATGTCGCTCGGCGCACTGGTGGACGAGTTGACGTTCCACACCAGGATCACGCTGCGGGACGGCC
The DNA here is from genome assembly GCA_033851195.1 of Kribbellaceae bacterium. GTDB lineage: Bacteria > Actinomycetota > Actinomycetes > Propionibacteriales > Kribbellaceae > Kribbella. Next base: position 4,928 of record JAWWOY010000303.1, read on the forward strand.
GGACCGGGCTGGTGGAACTGACCGAGGTACGGGAGGCGCTGGAGGCGGGCTTGGCCCAGCGACTGATCAGCCGGCAGCCCGGCGCCGATCTAGAGGAGCTGGCCGAGGTGCTCGAGACGATGGCGGCACAGGCGCGGACCGGCCGGATCTCCCCTGACGTCGACCGGCTCTTCCACGAGGTGCTCTACCGGCCGCTCGGCAACGCCCTGGTCGGTCAGTTGCTCGGTGCATTCTGGCAGGCCTACCACCAGGTCGAGCACGAACTGGCG
>JAWWOY010000327.1:0-3010 GCA_033851195.1 Kribbellaceae bacterium
CGCGCACGTTGGTGAACGGCGGGGGTTGGCGAACGTCCGTTGGAGGTCGGGGTTGGCGCCGCAAGCGCGTTCCCGGCGGGCTTCGCATAACTGAAGCCAGCTGCGAGCGGAGATCCGATCTGGAGCCCCTCACCGCCACGAACCTCAGCCCAGCACCTTCTCCCGGGGCACGACGTTCGTCCGCCTCCTGGAGACCGACCCCGATGACAGATGGGCTTCAAACAGGAGAAGGTGTTCGGCCAGTTCGTGCTGAATGCTGGCGCCAGGCGCCAGCATTCAGGCGCCAGGCGCCGCTGCGACGACATCCCCTCGCGGGCCCTATCGATGGGCGGGAGTCGCTGCAGCACGATAGCGCCGGTTCCCGACAGCCTGCCGCGATCGAACACCTGGTCTGCGTCAGGAAGTTGCTCGCCGGCCTGTCTCTCCGCTGACTGCCCGGGCAGGGCGAGCAACTTCAGAACGAATCGTCGCTGGATGCCCGGCCAGGTTCACAGCATCGCCCACCCCGTGCCGGGGAGGATGCCAAGGAGTTGTCGGCCCGCAGTGGCGATTCTGTCCGCTTCTCGGCGCTTGCTGGTTACGGTGGTCGCACCGCCACCCAGAACCTGGGAGTACAAAGTGCCCATCAACCGTCTCGGCCTCGTCGTCCATCAGGGCCGTCCCCTCGCCGTCCAGGCGGCCGGCGTCGTCCGCGACTGGTGTGCCAGGCATGGCATCGGCTGCACCGACATCGATGTGTGGAAGAAAGACGAGGGCCGGCGAGGCGGCCATGAGGAGGCGATGGCAGCTGGCAACCCCGATCTCGTCGTCACGCTCGGCGGGGACGGCACCTTCCTGCGCGGGGCTCGGATCGCCGCCAAGAACGATGCCGCGGTGCTCGGGGTGGATCTGGGGCGGGTCGGGTTCCTCACCGAGGTGCCGTGCAGCGACGTGGAGGAGGCCCTCGAGGCGGTCCACCACGGCGGGGCCACGATCGACGAGCGGATGACGCTGACCATGCGGGCCTCCCGGCCGCTGGAGATCCCGACCGACATGGAGGCGCTGCTGCGTTACGGGCGAGGTCCGGCGCTGCCGCCACCTGCTGTCCGGCCCGAGAGCACCGAGGGCTGGGGCGTTGCGCTCGATGTCACCGCCCTGAACGACGTGGTGCTGGAGAAGTTCGCCCGGGACCACCAGGTGAGTCTCGGCGTCTACTTTGCCGGCCGGCTGCTCGCGTCGTACTCGGCTGACGCAGTCATCGTCGCCACCGCGACCGGCTCGACGGCGTACAGCTTCGCGGCCGGCGGTCCGATCCTCTCTCCGAACATGGAGGCCGTCGTGTTCACCCCGGTTGCTCCGCACATGACGTTCAACCGGACCGTGGTGGCGGCACCAAACGAGCCTGTTACGTTGAGGGTCTTGGCGCACTCCGGGCAGGCAGCCGTCAGTGTCGATGGCCAGTTGCGCGGGGTGCTGGACCCCGGCGACTGGGTCGGCGTCTACGGAGCCGCCCGCCGGCTCAGGCTGGTGCGGCTCCGTCCTACCGACTTCTACGGCCGGCTGCGCGACCGGTTCCGCCTCACTGACGCTCCGGCGACGGCAGCCGACGGCGAATCCGATCCGTTGTTCCGCCCCGACAGCCCCGTGCCGGCCGACATGGCGCACCTCCGCCTGCCGCCTCCTGCTCATACCTGAACGGGAGGATAGGGTCTCTTCTCATGCGAAACGTGGTGATCCTGGCCGGCGGCTCAGGGACGCGGCTCTGGCCGTTGTCCCGGGCTGACAAGCCCAAGCAGGTCCTGCCGCTGGCTGCAGGGAACTCTCTGCTCCGGGTGGCGTACGACCGGCTGCGGGGCTTGGTCGACCCGGCCAACATCTACGTATGCACCGCTGCGGCCCATGCTGAGCAGGTCCGCGAGCAACTGCCGGAGCTGGGCGTCGGCAACCTGATCGGCGAGCCGACCGGCCGGGACACGGCGAACGCTGTCGGTCTGGCCTCCGCCGTGGTCGGCCGGAACGACCCGGACGCGGTGCTGGCGATCGTCACCTCGGACCACCTGATCACCCCGGAGGCGAACTTCCGGGCGGCGATCGAGAGCGCCTTCGAACTGGTCGAGCAACGCCCACGTTCGCTGGCCACCTTCGGGATCGAGCCGACCCACCCGCACACCGGCCTCGGCTATGTAGAACGAGGCGCCGCCATCGACGGCAGTACGGCATACGTGGTGGACAAGTTCCGGGAGAAGCCGGACCGCGCCACGGCCGAGGAGTATCTGGCCACCGGACGGTTCTGGTGGAACTCAGGCATGTTCGTCTGGCGGGCCGAGACCCTGCTGAGCGTGCTCGACGCGCTGCTGCCGGAGTCGGCCTCGCAGCTGCGCCGGGTCGCGGCAGTGTGGGACACGGACCAGCGCGACGCGGTGCTGGCCGAGATTTACCCGCAGCTGCGCAAGATCAGCGTCGACTACGCGGTGATGGAACCGGCCTCGCAGGGCAAGGTCGACGCGGACGTGGTGGTCGTGCCGATGCCGGTGCACTGGCTTGACGTCGGTTCCTGGGCCGCGCTGGCCGGCACTTACGAGGTCGATGACAACGGCAACCGTCATGACGGTGCGGCGCTGAGCTGCCTGCTCGACTCGCACGACAACGTGATCGTCACCGACGACCCGGACCACCTGATCGCCGCGGTCGGCCTGCAGGGCCACATCATCGTCCACACCCGCGACGTCACCATGGTCTGCCCGTTGGTCGACGGCGAACGCGTCAAGGACCTGGTCGCCATCGTCAAGTCCGACCACTCCACCAAGTACACCTGACCCCTGAGCCACCCTCGTCGGTCCCTTGTTCCCCGGCCTGTCGGCGTTCATCGGGCCCTTGTAACCACCCATCAAGCTGGCGACCTGACCCGGCAGGGATCGGACGTTCACACACAACACTGGGCTCAGAAGCACCTGCCCGCAAAGCTCCATCGACCCGCTGTACGTCGTTAGGTCGGCGTTGCTGACTTTGTGCATCCAGCAGTCATCGCGTC
>JAWWOY010000329.1:0-2645 GCA_033851195.1 Kribbellaceae bacterium
TGGGTGTTGGGCTCCAGGGCCTGGAAGATGTGCGGCAGGTCGCCTGGGTAGGCGATGTAATCGCCTGGATGGAGTTCCACGGGGTCGTCGGTCGGGCCGACCAGGGCCTTGCCGGTGCTGAGGATGACGTGCTCGACCACGCCTGGCATGTGCGGCTCGGACTTGCGCCCGGGGCCGGCCTCGACCGCGATGCGGTAGATGTCACGCCGGGCGTTCGGCGGACAGGAGGCGACCAGCGTCGCGCGGTAGTCCGCTTGCTCGGAGTAGATCGCGGGGCCTTCGTCGGCGCGGATCACCTGGACCTTCGGCCGGGGCGGATCCAGCAGCTGGGAGAGTGGGATCTCGAGTGCGACGCAGAGCGCCCAGAGCGTCTCCACGCTGGGGTTGCCGGTGCCGGATTCCAGCTGGGAGAGCGTGGACTTGGCGATCCCGGCCTGGCGGGCGACCTCGGTGAGGGAGAGCCCGGTCCGGCCGCGTTCCCGTCGGAGTGAGGACGCGATCACGTCCTGAGGGCCCTTGTCGTTCACTGTGTTCGCTCCGTCGGTCGCTTGTTCATGTTGACGAACAGACTGTTCGATGTTCATTCTAGGACCTATGCGTTCGATATGGCGAACATTGGATCGCGGGCTGCTCCGCGACATCGCACTCGTCTGCCTCGCCGACGGCGTGGTCGGCATCTCGTACGGCGCGATCGGCGTCGGCTCGGGCTTCCAGTTGTGGCTGCCCGTCGTGCTGTCGCTGCTCGTGTTCGCTGGTGCCTCGCAATTCCTGTTCGTCGGGATCGTGGCGGCCGGCGGCAGCCCGATCGCTGCGACCATCGCCGGGTTGCTGGTCAACACGCGGCACGTGGCGTTCGGCCTGGCCGTCAGCGACGTGATCGGGAAAGGCTGGCACCGCTTTCCCGGCAGCCACGTGATGACAGACGAGACCGTCGCCTTCGCACTCGGTCAGGAGGAGCTCAAGCGAAAGCGCGCCGCGTACTGGGCTTGCGGCATCGGCATATTCGTCTGCTGGAACCTGGGCGTGCTCGTCGGTGGTCTGGCCGGCTCTGTCATCACGGACACCGATGCATTCGGTCTCGACGCGGCGTTCCCGGCTGTTCTGCTGGCGCTGGTCCTTCCCTCGCTGCGAGACCGATCGACACGGCGGGCTGCGCTGATCGGAGCTGTTGCCGCGTTGGCTGTCACGCCCTTCCTGCCCGCAGGGTTGCCGGTTCTGCTGGCGTTGGTCGGCCTGTTGTTCACCAGGACTGGCAAGGCAGCGCCGGAGGCGGTTCGATGAACAACCAGCTCGTGCTGCTGGTCGCCGTACTGGTGCTTGCTGTCGGGACGTTTTCGTTCCGGATCGCGGGTCCGCTGATGCGGGACCGGTTCGAGCTACCGGCGCGGGCGGAGAAGCTGATGGCGACCTCCGCGATCGTCTTGCTCGCTGCCCTGGTGGCCACGGCGGCGTTGACCGACGGGCACGGCTCCGCCGGCGTCGCGCGTCCAGCCGGCGTACTGGTTGGGGGAGTACTTGCCTGGCGCAAGGCGCCGTTCGTGCTGGTTGTAGTCGCGGCGGCCGCCACTGCTGCAGGCCTCCGATTGTTGGGCGTTCCCTAATTGTCGCGGAGCCCGGGTTACCGCGGCGCTAAACCCGATGCAGGCTAGCGTTCGCTCATGACCAGCTACCCGCAGCCAGGCCTGTCGAAGCCGGCAGGTCCCTCCCGGATGTGGACGTGGGTCGGGGTGGGCCTCCTTGTCCTGGCGGTCGTCCTGACCGGTTTCTTCATCTGGAAGGTGGTCGAGACCCTGCCGAGGACGCCACAGCCCATCGGGGCGGGTTCGGTGCATCTCGATCAGGAGGGTCTGACGATCTACTCGTCCCAGCCGGTCCTGCCACCGGCATGTGAGGCGACGGACTCCACTGGCGCGGATGTCCCGCTGAAGCGGCCCAGCGGGTCGGAGACCATCACCATCAACTCGAAAAACTGGTACGTCGTCTCACGCTCGGCCGAGCCGGTCCCGGCCGGGGACTACTCGGTCAGCTGCACCGACCGCGAGACTAACGCCACGTACGCGGTCGGGCCGCGCTCATCCGTGCTCGGCTTCGTCGGCGCCATCTTCGGTGCGATCGGCTCCTTCGTCATCCTTGGCATCGCGGGCGTACTGGTCCTGGTGATCAGCGGCCTGAAGCGCCACCGCGCCAACCGTCCACCGAGCAACACCTTTCCAGGCGGCGGAACCCCTTACCCGCAAGGCGGAACCCCTTACGCCCAAGGCGGCACGCCATACCCGCAAGGCGGCAACCCCTACCCGGGCAACACCGGCAGCAACTACCCGGGCAACACCGGCAACACCTTCCCTGGTCAGCAGCCAGGCCGGCAGGGGCAGCGTCCGACCGACAGTTGACCGCGATTGTCAGGCGAGGGAGACCTCGGCTAGCCAGAAGTAGTCGAGGTCCGTCCAGCGAACGTCGGGCGTCACCGAGACCAGGTCGGCGGTGAACCGCGCGCGGGTGGGGAAGTTCTTCAGGATCTCGAACTCGCGGCCGTCTGCCAGTCGCCTGGTCTGGTAGGTGTCGCCGTGCTCGCCCACCCGGGTGATCGGGTGGTTGCTGCCCTCGACGTACCGGTTGTCGGCCAGGATGACGATGCCGCCCGGCGC
>JAWWOY010000332.1:0-3002 GCA_033851195.1 Kribbellaceae bacterium
TTCCCAGCTATCAGCCCGACTCCCCGGGTCGAGGCCTTGCTGGGTGGCCGGATCGGGCATACGGCCGGCGACATCTCGTACGGCGTGTTCGCCTATCACCTGGTTGTCCTCGGCATGGTGGAACGCATCACGGGCCACGAGGCCTTCAGCGGTGGCTTCGCCGTGCTGTTCTGGGTCACGCTCCTGGTGTCGGTTGCGCTCGCTGGGGCCAGCTACTACGGGTTCGAGCGACCGATCATGCGCTGGGGCCGACACGACCGCCGCTACGACGTGTCGCCGTCGCCAGTCGGTCGGGACAGCACAGCCAGTGCGCAGCCGAGCAGCACAAACGTCTGAACGAGCGCCGACCGGATCCCCGCTCCCCCGCTAGTCCACGGCTGGACGGTCGCCACAACTGTGGCCACCAGCACTACGAAGACCACCACAACGATCAGCGCGATTCGGCGTCCGTTGAGCAGCCAGGCAAGTACAGCGGCAGCGACGGCCGCTCCCAGACCCATCCAGCCGGAGACGAAGGCGGCTGCCGCCATGGCCAGTAGCGCCGCGACCCACGGACCCAACCGTGGCGCTTCTTCGAGCCGGTGGATCGAATGGCGCGACCGGCGGCGCGAGCCGATTGCCAGGGCGAGAACGGCGAGCAACCCGAGCAGTCCCACCAGGAGTCCGGCGCGATAGCTCCGATCCGGCAAGAACCTGGCCGTGACCAGCTGTTCCTGACCTGCCGGAAGCAGCCAGCCCTGCTGCCAGCCCCCGACCCGGATCGGCGTCAGCTTGCGGCCGCTGGCGTCGTACGCCTCCCAGCCAGTGTTGAAGTTCTGCGCCACCGTAAGCACCGATGGCTCGTCCGCCTGTGGTACCTCAAGGTTCAGCCGGGCTGGGTCGGGGCGGTGTACGTCGACCACGGTCCTGGTCTCCTCCGGGCCGATTTCAGCGAGCTTGCTCAGATCGAGCTCGACTGGAACGAAGTTCTTGCCAGCGACTACATCAAGCGTGTGCCGGCCGCTCCGGAGCGGTACTGAAGGCTGGACCCCGGCCGGACCTGCACCACAGGTTGTGAAAGCCACCGGACGTCGCTGCAGGACGTCCCGCACGGTGGCCTTCACCTGAGTCTCCACCGGTACGCCATCGACCTGGACCGACGGCCCGAAGCCGCAACTAGCTCCTGTGATCGCGTCCGGATTGACAGCCCTCCGCAGATCGTCGGCACCGAGCAGGCGGATCTCGGACACCCCGACCGGCAGGGATCGGGCCAGCCCGGTAGCCGAGTCGAAATCAGTCAGGCTCCGGTCATCCTTGAAGGCGATCTCCACGGTTCGGACCGTGCGGTTGGGGAGGGTCAGATAGCCCCGGGCGTCGACCGTACCGGTCGTCGGCAGGCCACCGTCGAGCTTGATGGTCAGGTCGCCCGGCCGGGACGCTGCCAGGTAGGAGTCACTGAGGAGCTGCAGTCCGGCGAGTTTCCTTGCCTGCGGCAACTTAAGGGACAGGGTCGGGTTCGGGTCGTCCGGCGAGGCCACCCAGCCAGTACCGAGGTCGCGGTCGACCACCGCCCCGGGGCGGCCTTCCGGCGCTGCGACCGCTCGGGACGAGGCCGTAGCCGTGACTGCATTCGGCATCACCAGCAGTCGCTCGAGGTCCGCGCCGTCCCGCGGCAGCGCCGTACCTCTCAGCCGGTACGTCGCGTCCTGCGGCAGGTCGATACTGCGTCGCAAGCCGGTCGGCTCCTCGGAGCTCTTGGCGAAGGCAGCCCTGCACAACGGCCGGGTGTCGGCGTGCAAGCAGGCCGAGCGCCCCACTTGCTGGTTCCGGAACACCAGGGCATCCGGCTGCCGGTCGGAACCAGCCGGCACCGACAGTCGGCTGACAGGCGTGAGACCGGGCAGGGTCAGCTCGGAGATCGAGACCCCATTCGGGTTCTTGCCAGCCGTCACTCCCACACTGATCCGCAGACGTTGGGTGAAGCCGTCCGGCGTCGGCACGTTCTGCGGCCGGTCGGTGTCCGCTACCACGCTTGTGAGCGAGCCGGCGTCGGTGTCTATCTTCAGCGTGCGCACCGGATCCGTGGTCGGCGCCGACAATGAGAACTGCACCTTGAGATCGTCCACCTTGCGCGGCTCTGTGAAAGCCAGCTCGAGCCACTCCCCGCTGCTACTGCCGAACGTCCCCGAGATCCATCGCGTCGCCGGATCCCCGTCCACCGCAGCGAACGGCCCATTGCCCGGACCCGTCCGCAAGGTCGCGTCGACGTCCGAGGCCGAAGACGAAGCCCGTACGTCGGCGACGCCACCCGACCAGGTCCTAGTCGTCAGGGGCGAGTCTGGATCGACCTGATAGTCGAGCGTGCGTCGTCCTTGCCGGCCCGGGTCGCTCTGCGTCAGTACGGGTGAGGTGTTCTCGGCCGGTCTGCCCATGGAGACCTCGCGGCGCTGCAGGCCATCCGTCTGCACCAGCGGCAGTTGCTCGCGCAGATCATCATGGCCGGACAGGTCGGACTCGAGGACAGCCTCGCGATCGTCACCCAGGCCTGTCAGCACCGACGGCACGTCCTCCGGAGCACCCCGGACCGCCACCAGCCGCGATTGCGGGACCAGGCGGGCCGAGCTGACCTGGCCCGCGTCGAAGATCTCCACACTGGGGTAGGGCAGCCGGGTCCGCTCGTCCAGTGTCACCCCGGCTTGCTCAATGGAACTGCCAGTTGGTGGCCCGAAGTACGCCACCCTGTCAATGCCGGACTCGGCCAAGCTCTCGTGGACAGCAAGGGTCGGACTGGCCTGGGCGTCGAAGCGCAGGTCGTTCCGGACCACGACATACCGAATGCCGGCTCGGGTTAGCGCCTGGTGCAGCGTCTGGTCCCCTACGCCTGATCCGAGTCGTAGCTCCACCTCGTCCAACCAGCGCGTCGTACCGGCTGATCCCAGCGGTACGGCGTCCCGGACAGCCATCGGGCGCTTGAGCAAAGCCTGGAAGGGTTCGTCTTTGGTAGAACCCCAGGTGAAGTCCGC
>JAWWOY010000352.1:0-2995 GCA_033851195.1 Kribbellaceae bacterium
GCGCTTCACGACCGTGAGCTGCATCTGCTCGACGGTGGTGAACCGCTTCTCGCAGACCGGGCACTGTCGCCGGCGACGGATCGCTCCGCCGTCCTCGGCGACCCGGCTGTCGACCACCCGGGAGTCCACGTGACGGCAGTAAGGACAGTGCACGTCGACCACTCCTCCCGTGAGTTTCCCAGCGCCGGAAATCCGGCATCCTGGGGACGAACCTGTGGATCAGCTGGGGACAACTTGTGTATGACCTGTGCGTAACCAACCACAACCTGTGGATGACTTACAGGCGTGTAACTACTACATCTAGGGATGCTACGTCCCGACACCGACAGTTGCAAGAAGGATCCGATCCTGCGCGAGTCTCTGTGATTTCAACAACTTCGCGACCTGATGTACTCCCGCGTGGCGCCCCCGGAACGGCCGTCGGGAGGCGCAGAATAGGCGCCCTGTACACCGGTCCGGATCCGCCGCCGAGGCTCAGGCGGGCGCAAACAGAGGTCGAAATCGTGCCGCGATCCGCGCGCAGTACGTGCCCGTCGAACAGCCGCCGATCTCCGGCGGCGCGGACCTGGCCCGCGGCACGGAGCTGATGTATTACGGCGGCGACCTGGTCGAGATCGTGGCCGTGGTGCTGGCCGCTCTGATTGGCGGACGTGCGCGTGGACGTGCCGTGCTGTTGGCCGACGTGGGCGGCGGTCCCCCGCCGCCACCCCGCCGCGTCTGGTGCGGTCTAGCTCACCGTGAAACCGGTGAAGGAGGCCAGCGCGGGGCTGGTTGGGGAACCCGCGGACTGGAAGACGCCGGCGTCTTGGACAGCGCCCTGACCGTTGGCGGTGACGGTGCCGACTGTGGTCCAGGCTGAGCCGCCGTCGGTGGAGTACGAGCCGACATAATTCGAGCCGTTACGGGACAGACGCAACGTCACCGGATAGGCCACCGCTCCGCCACTGACGCGGGTCGTCCACGCTGTGCCGCCGGTCGCGGAGTTGTTGTAGACGAGGCTGACCTTGCCATTGCTGGCGTACAACGCGACGCCGACCGGGGTGCCGCCGCCGTCCATGTCGTCGCGGACCATGATGCCGGCCTTACTGTTCGAGCCGCCGCTCTGTCCGGTGACAGTCGCCGTGACGACGTTGGCGGCGACGCCTGGCAGGTATGTGGCGGCGTACGCGTCGCCTCCTGGCAGCGTGCCTCCCGGGCCGCCCGAGGCCGGACCGAGGTTGGCACCGGCCGCCGAGATCGCCAGCGCGGAGCCGAGCTGCCCGAAGACGGCGTCGACCCCCGTGGTGTTCGCCGTCTTGAGCGGTGCGGTCACCGGCGAGAGCATCGTGAGTCCGAGGGTGGACGCCACGGTGCGGGTGACGCCGTGACCGGTGAACGTCGCGGTGCCTGTCAGGTTCGCCGTCGAGACGGGGGACGTCGCCGCCGGGGCTGTGACCCGGTACTGGACCGAGGTGGCAGACCCGGGCGTGAGGGTTGATCCAGTTGTGCCGCCGAGCCGCTCGACGGTCCAGCCGTCCGGGGCGGTCAGAGTCACGGAGGCGCCGGTGAGGGCCATCGACGAGGTGCTGGTCAGGGTGGCGGCTACGGTCGTGGAGTCGCCGGGCGCGATCGTTGTCCTGGCCGCCGTCAGGTCCAGGACGGCGCTGGGTGCCTCGCTAACCGCACCAGGGCCGGCCGAGATCCGGTAGAGGGCCGAACCGTGCGCGGGCACCGAGGTGGCGATCCGGCCGGTGCTCTGGGTCGTCTCATGCGACCAGAGGTCGGTGACGGCGTACGCGTTGCGCTTGGCCGGGGAAGCGCCTGCTGCCGCCGCCGCATCGGTCACCGTTGTGCCGATGGTCGCGGCACTGTCACCGAGGTTGACGATGCCCACGACGACGTCGCCGCTGGCGAGTCGGCGGGACACGACGTACCGCCCGCCGTCCTGCGAGACCAACGACAGGACGCTCGCCGTCGGGTCCTGGTCCACCGCCAGGACGGCGCGGTTGGTGACCAGCGAGAGCCCGTAGGCGTCCAGCTTCGTGAGGTCGTCGCCGAGGTAGAGCGGAGCTGACGCGAGGGACCAGATGCTCATGACGCTGCGGCGCTCGGTGTCCGTGAGCCCGTCCAGCGCGCCGCTACCCACCTCCAGCGAGTCGAGGTTGGTCCACCCTGTCTCGGGGCCGGCGTACTTGGCCCAGTCCAGCGCGTTAGCGAGCCGGTTGGAGGCCGTGTTCCAGGTGGTCAGGGTCGTGCAGTAGCACTCGACGTCGAAGTCGCTGCGCCAGGAGTCGGCGTACGTCTGCCAGTCGGTGATGTAGTCCTGGCTGACCGACCACGAGACCTGGATCTCAACGTGGTGGCCGGTTGCCTGGAAGGCCTTGTCATAGGCCGCGATCTCGGCCCGGTTGTCGTAGCGGGCGTTGGCGCCGGTGATGTTGGTGTGCCCGGAGCCCGGGCCGACTCCGTCGATCTTGATGAGGTCGACCCCGCCCCAGCTCTCGAACAGGCCGACCACCGAGTCGACGTAGGCCTGGGCGCAGCCGTCACCGTCGGTGAAGTCGAGCTGGTAGGCGCTCTGCCAGCCGTTGGTGAGGCGCTTGTCGGGGTAGATCACGTCGGCGAGCGTGCAGTTGGGCGCACCCGCCACGGTCTTGGTGAGGTCTTGCCCGGTGGCGACGGTGTCGCCCTCCTTGCCCGTCTCCAGCCCGGCCGGCATGTAGATGCCGACCTTAAGGCCCTTGGAGTGGATGTGGTTGACGACCGACGCCATCCCGGACGGGAAGCGGGGCGACCACACCGCAGCCCGGCCGTGCTCGTCGTACACCGGGGTCCAGTTCCAGGTGCGCCACCAGCCGGCATCGATGTTGATGTACTTGTAGCCGGAGGCCTTGAGCTTGTCGGCCATCACGTCGACCTGGGCGAGGACGTTCTTTTCCGTCAGCCAGCTATAGCTGCCGTTCGGGTTCAGCCCGCTTGCACGCGTCGCCTGAAGGCTCCAACTGCTCCACCCCAG
>JAWWOY010000372.1:0-6343 GCA_033851195.1 Kribbellaceae bacterium
GCCGGCACCTTCTGGGGTGCCTTGGTGGCCGCTGTCTTCGCGCTGCTCACGGTTGCTGTCGCCTTTGCCCTTGTCGTACTGGTTTTCGTGCTTGTCCTCGTGCCCCGTGCCGCCGTCATGTCTGCTCCAGCAACTCGTTCGCCAGTTCCCGGCCCAGCCCCAGCGGGTCGTCAACCGGCCCGTTCGCGGACAGCCGCCGTACGCCGCCCTCCTGGCCCAGCGCGCCCCGGAGCCACAGTTCCGGCCCGTCCTCACCTTCGACCACCTCGGCAAGTGCGCCGACCGGAGCCGTGCACCCTGCCTCGAGAGTGGCAAGCAGTTGCCGCTCCGCCAGCACGGCCGAGCGGGTTGCCGCATCCTCCAACGGCGCGAGGGCTTTCAGCACATCGGCGTCGTCCGTGCGGCATTCGACGCCAAGGGCACCTTGCCCCGGAGCCGGCAGCACCTGGATCGGGTCGAGCGTCTCGGTGATCTCGGCAAGCCGGCCCAGCCGGGCCAATCCGGCCCGGGCCAGCACCACTGCGTCCAGCTTGCCCTGGGTCACCATCGCGATCCGGCTGTCCACGTTGCCGCGGATGCCGGTCAGCTCGAGGCCGAGACCCAGCGCCTCCAGTTGCGCCACCCGGCGAGGCGACCCGGTACCTACCAGCGCACCGGTCTGCAGTTCGCCGAGGCCGAGGCCGTCGCGGGCCACGAGTACGTCGCGCGGGTCCTCGCGGATCGGGACCGCGCCGATCGTGAGGCCGTCCACCGGACCCGTCGGCAGGTCCTTCAGCGAGTGCACCGCGACGTCGATCTCGTTCGCCAGCAGCGCGTCCCGCAGCGCGCTGACGAAGACGCCGGTGCCGCCGATCTGCTCCAGCGGCGCCCGGTTCACGTCGCCGGTGGTCACGATCGGCACCAACTCGACTTCATGCCCGAGGGCCCGCAGTGCGTCGGCGAACTGCGTCGCCTGGGCGGTCGCGAGCGCGGAACGGCGGGTACCAAGTCTGATCATGCGGGCTCACCTCCGGTGGTCTTGGGTGCGGTGACCGCGTCCACAGCGGCGGAGTCGAGGGCGAACAATTGGCGCAGCGCGTCCGCGTAGGTCGGGCCACCGGGATCGGCGGCCAGCTCCTTCACCCGGACGGTCGGCGTGTGCAGCACCTTGTCGACCACCCGGTGGATGGTCCGCGCAACCTCGGCGCGCTGTGCCTCCGCCAGGCCGGGCAGCCTGCGATCCAGCCGGGCCAGCTCGGCGTCGACCAGGCTACTGGCCATCGCCCGCAGCGCCACCACGGTCGGTGTGACGGAGGCGGCGCGCCGGGTCGCCTCGAAGGCACCCGTCTCCTCGCCGACGATCCGTCGTACCTCTTCGATGTCGTGCTCAGAGCCACCGGCGGTGCCGGCCAGGTCCGCCAGCGTCACCAGCGTGACGCCCGGCAGCCGCCCGGCAGCGGGGTCCACGTCGCGGGGAAGCGCCACGTCCAGTACGCCGAACGGACGACCGGCACCGGCGGTCCTGACCATCTCCTCGGTCAGTACGACGCCTCGCGCCCCCGTGCAGGAGACCACCACATCAGCCTCGGCCAATGCGTCCGGAACACTCGCCAGCGGGATCGCCGTACCGCCGACACGCTCGGCCAACGCGACAGCGCGGTCGAGGTTGCGGTTCGCGATCGTCACCTGGGCGGCGCCACCGGCGAGCAGCGTCTGGGCGGCGAGCGAGGCCATCGATCCGGCGCCGACGACCAGCGCGCGGCGGCCCTCGAATCCACCGACCGCGTCCAGGCCGGCACTCACCACCGAGCGGCCGGCCGAGTCGATGCCGGTCTCGGCACGGGCCCGCTTACCGGTCCGCAGCGCGTGCTGGAAGAGCGCGTTCAGGCCGCTGCCGATGGTCTCCAGGTCCTGGCCGACCCGCAGCGTCTCCTTCACCTGGCCCAGGATCTGGCTCTCGCCGACGACCATCGAGTCCAGCCCGACCGCGACCTGGAACAGGTGCGAAACCGCGCCCTCCTCGAAGTGCACATACAGATGCTCGGCCAGATCCAGCAGCGGTACGCCGGTGAGGTCGGACAGGATCCGGGTGACCTCGTCCATGCCGGCGTGGAACCGTTCCACCGTCGCGTAGACCTCGGTGCGGTTGCAGGTGGCCAGCACGGCGGACTCGGTCACCGCCGGGGTCTGCTGGACGGCGAGGGCCAGTTTGGTCGCCGCGGCCGGGTCGAGCGCGACCCGCTCCAGGACCGAGATGTCCGCACTGCGGTGCGAGATTCCGACCATTAGATAGCTCATGCGCCGAACCCTCCCCCGACACTCGGCAGATCGTTCAGACCATTCATCGCTGCTGGTAGTTCGGGCACCTCGGCGAGCGCCGCCTCTCCGGACTTTCGTTGTTCGTGGTACGCCAGGATCTGTAGTTCGATCGAGAGGTCCACCTTGCGGACGTCGACGCCGGCGGGCACGGACAGCACCACCGGCGCGAAGTTCAGGATGCTCGTCACACCGGCCTTCACCAAGCGGTCGCAGACCTCCTGGGCCGGCCCGGCCGGGGTGGTGATGACGCCGATCGCGACGTCGTCGCTGGCGACGATGTCCTCCAGTTCGTCGAAGTCGCGGACCACCATGTCGCCGACGCTGTCGCCGACCAGCTCGGGATCGGCGTCCAGCAGGGCCACGATCCGGAAGCCGCGGGTGCCGAAGCCGGAGTAGTTCGCCAGCGCGTGGCCCAGGTTGCCGATCCCGACGATGACGACGGACCAGTCCTGGGTGACGCCGATCTCCCGCGCGATCTGGTAGCGCAGGTACTCCACGTCGTAGCCGACGCCACGGGTGCCGTAGGAGCCCAGGTAGGACAGGTCCTTGCGGAGCTTGGCCGAGTTGACACCGGCCGCGGTCGCGAGATCCTCGCTCGACGCGGTGGCGATGCCGCTGTCCGACAATGCGGTCAGGGCCCGCAGGTACACCGGCAAGCGCGCGACAGTGGCCTCGGGAATGCCGCGTTCGGTTCTCGTCGGCGCGCCGGGGCGACGGCTGCGGGCAGGCGTCACAATTCTCCTGAGAAGGTGGTTCCGGGCCGCCGCCTCACGGCTGGCGACTACCCCACTCTAGGAGTTTGTGAACGTGAGAACAAAATCGAGAAGCCGGTACGGTCTCGCTGAGTGACCATGGTCACGAGTCTCCCCACCGGGGGCTAGCCCGCCAGCGCCTTTCGCAGCCGGGCCGGGTCGACCCGCCAGAAGTCGTGCTGGCGGCCGTCGACGAAGGTGACCGGGATCTGCTCGCCGTACTTCTCGAACAGTTCCGGGTCTACGGTGATGTCGATCTCAGTCCAGCCGACACCCAACTCGGCGCAGACCGCCTGGACCACCGCCCGGGCGTCGTCGCAGAGATGACAGCCGGGCTTTCCGTAGAGCGTGACCCGCTCCGTCATCGGTCGCTCCCGCGCAACCGGCCCTTCGCGACCTTGCCGGTGACCGAATGCGGCAGGCGCTCGACCACCTCGATCTCCACCGGGCACTTGAACCGCGCCAGCCGGGTCGCGGCGTACTCGCCCACCTCGGCCGGCAGCACCGTCGTACCGGGCTTCGGTACGACGAACGCCTTCACGGCCTCACCGGTCTCCTCGGACGGGACCCCGATCACCGCTACCTCGCGGACCCCGGGCGCGCCGATCAATACCTCCTCGACCTCGACCGGGAACACGTTGAAGCCGGACACGATGATGAGGTCGCGGAGCCGGTCGACCAGGTAGAGGTCACCCTCGCCGTCGAAATAGCCGACATCGCCGGTCCGGTACCAGCCCTCCTGGTCCGGACCCTCCGTGCCGTCCGGCCAGTAGCCGGAGAACAGGTTGGCGCCACGGACCAGGATCTCGCCCGGGTCGTCGCCCTCGACGTCCTCGCCCTGCTCGTCCGCGACCCGCACCTCGACCCCCGGCAGCGGGCGGCCGACCGAGCCCGGTTTCGGGTCGTCCTCGCCCAGCGTGCTGGTCACCCCGGGCGCGGCCTCGGTCAGGCCGTAGCCCTGGTGCACGAACAGCCCGGTCTCCTGCTGGAACCGGTCCCCGACCGTGCGGTCCAGCGTCGACGCGCCGGTCAGCACCACCTTCACCGTCTTCAGCGCGTCCTTCAGGCCGGGCTGTGCGAGCAACGCGTTCAGCGCCGGCGGCGCCAGCGGCAGCCGGGTCACCCCGTGCTCGCGGACCAGGTCGACGGTGCCGGCCGGGTCGAACCGCTGCGACAACACCAGCGCCGCGCCGGTGCCGCAGGTCCAGCCGAGGACCGCGTTCAGGCCGAAGGCGTGGAACAACGGCAACGAGCCGAGCACGACGTCCTCCGCGTTCATCTGGTCCTCGCCCAGGTCGACCAGGTGAGCGACGTTCGCCATCAACGCCCGGTGGGTCAGCATCGCGGCCCGCGGCTCGCCGCTGGTTCCGGACGTGTAGAGCAGGACGGCCAGCGCCTCCGGATCGGTCTGTGGCGTCTGCGGAGCATGACCGGTGAGTTCGCCGGGCCGGACCACCCGAACGCCCTGCGCCTTCACGGCCAGGTCGTCGTCGGCGACCACCAGCCGGGCGCCGGAGTTCGCGATCACGTTCGCCACCTCGCCGGCGGTCAGCCCGGTGTTCAGCGGTACGGCGACCAGCCCGGCGCGCAGGCACCCTAAGTACGAAGTGACGAACTCCAGGCTGTTCGCCATCAGCAGCACGACCCGGTAGCCCGGTACCAGGCCGGCCGCGGAGAATCCCTGCGCGGCCACGTCCACAGCCGCGTCGAGCTGGTTCCAGGTCGGCCGCCGATCGCCGTCGACCAGCGCGGGACGATCGCCGTGACGTTGCGCAGTGTCACGAAGAATGTCCGCGAAGTTGAAGTTCACCAGGCGAGTCTGTCACGACGGCACTAGGCTCCCGTGCATGACTCGTCCGTCGACGCGCGACTTGCGCGCCCGGTCGGTTCTCGCCGGTGAGGCCTCCGCAGCTGCTGCCGAGCTGGAAGCCGCCCTCGAGACGCCACCTGTGAACCAAACGGCTTCCTCTTCGACGTCGACAACACCATGCTGCCAGGCACCTCGGTGTACTACCTGGCCGGCGGCGGCGCGCTGGGAACGGTTGCAGCACAGCGTGACGGGGTCTATACAGGTGAGCTGGTCGGCGATATTCTGCACGGCCCGGCGAAAAGCGGAAGCGGTCCGATCACTGGCGTCGCATGAGGGCCTGGACTTACCCTCATGTGCCGCGACTCGGTGAACGAACTGCCATTGCTGGAACTGGTGGGATATCCGTGCGCCGTCAACCCCGACGGCAGGCTGCGCCGACACGCGGAAGCGGTCGGCAGGCGCATACGTGACTATCGGACAGGACGGAAAGTGGCACGCCTCGGGCTGTTGACAGCGGGTGTTTCAGGCATAACTCTCGGTGCTGTCTCGGCCGCCTTGGCGATTCGTAAGCGTGTCAGTTGAACGGGGAGAGATCGTGACGACGCCGGAGCCGAGCCCGGACGGGATGCGGCGTGCCGGGCTCGTCGATCGCGCACAAGCAGGTGATGTCGGCGCCTTCGGGGAGCTGTACGACGAGTACTCGCTGACGGTGTATCGCTACATCTACGCGCGGGTGTCCTCGTCGGCACTCGCGGAGGACCTCACCAGCGAGACGTTCGTCCGGGCGTTGCGCGCACTGGACTCCTTCCGCTGGCAGGGCCGGGATTTCGGCGCCTGGCTGGTGACGATCGCCCGGAACCTGATCACCGACCACTACAAGTCGGGCCGGGTCAGGCTCGAGGTGGTCACGGACGAGATCGAGACGCACGACCGGCAGACCGAGGGGCCGGAGGTCGACGTCCTGGCCGCCGCCACCGCAAGTGTGCTGCGGGACGCCGTCGCGATGCTGCCGGACGAGCAGCGCGAATGCCTGACGATGCGGTTCTTCTCCGGCCTGTCGATCGCGGAAACGGCCAAAGCACTCGAGAAGTCAGAGGGTGCGATCAAGCAACTTCAACTCAGGGCCGTCCGGCATCTGGCGAAGGTTATCCCCAAAGACCTGAGATGAGGAGGATGACGACGAACGTCTTCCGTAACCCGTCAGGGAGTTTCCTCGTTGCCCTGGTGAGGACCGGTCGGTGACCCCGACCGGCCATGAGGAGAACAAGGACTCAACATGAGTGACCTACACAGGGCTCGAGCGCGCGCGGAATTATTCGCGCACGCCATCGATCACGGGCCCCGTCACTCTTCGCAACTGAGCGATGATCCCGAGCTTACGACCGCTGTCGAACTCGTCGGACGGCTGAGGACCGCCGGCGCAGTCGCACCGCGACCGGAGTTCACTGCCGAGCTGAGGCACCGCCTCCTCGAGCAGGCCGCG
>JAWWOY010000388.1:0-3266 GCA_033851195.1 Kribbellaceae bacterium
CCCGCGACCTCGATGACCTCTGCGCAGTCGGCGCGGACCCGCTTGATGTCGGGCCAGTTCCCCTTCTGGCCCTTGTTGCTGACCTTCACGCTGCGGAACGTCTGTAGCACTGCGAGCTGGGTCTCCTGATCCGTCGCGGCCTCCAGCACTAGCCCAAGTTCGCCGATCTCCGAAACCTTCGGCAGCAAGAGGTCGCCGGCATCCCGGCAGTCCGACGCCGCCGCCTTGATCTGCGCAGCAGCCGCGATCAGCCCGGTCAGGTCCGGCATCGCGACCAGCTCGGGCGGATCGACCAGCACCCGCTCGCCGATCAGGTCCCAGTCGTTGCCGAACAGCCTGGCCAGTGACCGGAGGTGCTTGAGCTCTACTCCGACGGCCATGGCCAGCAGTAACGGTTCTGCGATGCTGTCGTCGTCCAGCAGTTGCTGCTGCAACTCCGACCAGCGCTCCTCGAACGCGACCGATGATCCGACCTCATCCAGTACGTCGATGAGCGGCGGCAGCCCGGCCTCGATCGGATGAGCCATCAGCAGTTGCTGCGCAAACGAGTGCAGCGTTCCGATCGAGGCTGAATCCAGATCGTCGAGCGCCTCCTCAGCGAGCCGTCGGTCCGATCCGTTCCGCGCCTTCTCGAACTTCACCCGCAGCCGGTCCCGTAGTTCTGCCCCGGCCTTCTCAGTGAAGGTCACCGCGGCGATCGTCCGAAGCGGCACGCCGTCGCGCAGTACCAGGGTGGTCACCCGATCGACCAGCGCGCGCGTCTTGCCGGACCCGGCGCCGGCCTCGACGAAGAGCGTCGACTCGGTGTCCGAGCAGATCTGCTCGCGGGCCTCGGCATCGAGAAGCTCAGTCATCGAGCGCCTCCTCCTCAAACGCGGGCAATGCTCCCGGATCGATCAGTCGCACCAGGCGCTCCAAGGTCGGGTCGAACAGCTTCCGCTCCCAGCGAGCCCGTACCTCGCTGTGGCCGATACCGTCCGGGTTGCAGTACCTGCACTGCACCCACAGGAAGTCCGGCACCTCCGGCGCCTTCGCGGGGAAGTACCCGGCGGCGATCGAGGACACGATCACGTCCAGCGTGTCGGCGTACCGGGCTTCGACCTCGGGGGTCAGCGGCACCGGGATGCGCCCCCCGCCGTGCCGGACGAACCAGTACGCCGCCTGGACCGGCGTCGACTCGTCGCCCAGCCGGCCCCGCGCGGCGTACGCGTAAACAGGCAACTGCAGCTTGGTCCCGGCGGCGACGGGGTCGGACTCGATCACCTGAAAGCGTTTGGATCCTCCGGTCTTCACATCGGTGACGTAGATCGTGCCGTCCCGACCGAGGTCGACCTTGTCCGCGCTGCCGCGCAGCAGAACCCGGCCGGACGGCACGGGAATCTCCACCGGCGGCTCGCCGTCGAAGCCGAAGCGCAGTTCACTGGCGACCACCGAGGCATCATGCAGGGAACGCCAGCGGTCGTCGTCGGAGAGCAACGCGCGCAAATCGCCGAGGATGCGCAGTCGTTCGCGCTGCCATAACCTGGGGTGCCCGGTCAGTCCTTCCGCCTGGAAGTGATCGGCCAGGTTGGTGCCGATCGCAACCAGCTGCGAGCGCTGCTCTTCAGACCAGGGCTCGCCATAGCCCGGCAGCGACCGGGCGAACCTGCGCACGAAGATGTCGAGGCTGTTGTGGATCAGGTTCCCGATCTGCAGCGGTGAGATGACCAGCAGGTCTTCTGGAGCCTCGAGCGGCTCGACCTGGAGTAGGCGCTCGACGAAGTAGGCATGAGGGCAGGTCGCGTACGACTCCAAAGACGTGGGCGACGCGACCCGGTCCTCGCGGGCATAGTCAGGCAGGCCCGAGACGCCTGACAGGTCCCCGTCGAACCGGGTGAATTCGTCACTGGCCCGCGAGCGCAGCAGCAGACGTGCCGCGTCCACCACGGGATCGCCGAGCACAACCCCGGCCGAGGCTGTGCGGACCCGCCAGTCCTGCTCGGTCGCCGGCATAGTTGCTGTTGTCAACGAACCGGCGTAGGAAGCGGACGTGAGCAGGCGGTCGCCGTACGAGGCCTGACTCCACTCGGTCGCGGCGAGGGCATGGTCGCCGGTTAGCTCGCGCAAGGTGCCGAGCAACCAGCGGGTGGGCAGCCGCCGGCTCGACCGGCGCAGGTCGCCGCGGGGGAACGAAGCGACCACCTTCTGCGACCCGGAGGCGAAGGCCGCCAGCAGGTGCCGCTGCTTCTCGTCGAGCCGATCCCGGGCCGAGGCCAGTTCGGGGGCGGCAGCATCCCGGACGCGTTGGGGGAGTAGCGCGTCCTCATGCACCCGCCCCGGGTAGAGGTCCTCCGCCAGGCCGACGACGTACACGATGTCGGCTGCGAGGCCGATGCTTGCGGACAGCGGTGCGACCAGTACGCCGGTACCGAAGGAGCCGACGCGCGGCAAGGACTGCTGCAACTCGAGATCGAGGACGTCCCGCAGCACGGAGAGGCTGGCCGGCGTACCGAGCTCGTCCAAGGTGGACAGCCCGTGCAAGGAACCCTCCACGGCAACTGCCGCGTACTGCTCCTCGACCGGCAATGACCCAAGCCCGTCCGAATCGCCGAGCAGGCTGTGGAACAAGCCAAGCACTGAGTTGGCCAGCTCTGACCAAGTCGCCAAACCGCTGGCTCCCTGCAGACGCTGCCGCAGCTCAGTGGCAAAGGCATGCAGGCGTTGAGCGGTGGCGGCGTTGCGTTGCGCGCGCCGAACCACGGCAGGACGTGGGTCCTCAGCAGCCTGCTCCTCATCGGCAGTGCGGCGCTCGGCCTCGGCGTACCGGGCAAGGCGTTCATTCCAGTCGTCGCCGCGGACGACGCCGGCGACCCGCGACAGGCGCTCCCACTCCGGTACCGGGATGCGTTCGCCGGTGAAGTCGCGGGTCGGCGCATTCGCCAGCGCGCGGAACACATCCGCCCGCGGGAGGTCGTGGTCCACGAGGGCTAGTACTTCGAGCAGCGTGCGCGCGATGGCCCGCTCGTGGACCGGGCGGGTGCCTGGACCGTTGACCTCGATCCGCGCAGCGGCGAGGTGCTCGTGCAGCAGTCGCGCGTACGGCGTGGTGGCGGAGTACAGCACGGCGATGCGATGCGCGGGAGCGTGCTCGAGGGAGGCCACCACGTCGCGCACGACACAGCGGACCTCGTCGTCGGCATCGGAGGCGTTCAACACCTGGGTGGCGACCGGGTAGTTCCGGGCGATGGAGGTCGGCAGGTCGATGCCGATCCGCTCCAGCGACCGTC
>JAWWOY010000390.1:0-15946 GCA_033851195.1 Kribbellaceae bacterium
GTGGCTTACACGGCGATCTTCATCGCGCTGTCGGTGATGACCGGCAACGCGGTCACTATCGGCCTGCTCTACGCACTGCTGTGGGAGAGCGTGATGGGCCAGTATGTAGACGGCGCCAAGATGTTGAGCGTGCAGCAATGGGCCCTGGCGGTGGTCTCGAAGGTTGCTGATGGCAACGGCATCGAGTCCGCCGTCAAACTCCCGATCAGCCTCATCCTGCTCGTTCTCGTCACCGTCATCGGCCTCGCCCTCGCGGTCTCCCGCCTACGCTCCCTCACCCTCTCCTCCGCCGAGTAGCCCTTCCCCACGCTGCGCCGGTGCGGACGCCCATGCACACAGAACTGGGCTCCGGAGGGTCGGAAAGCACTTGCCAGCCGGGTTGTGCATGCGTGGGCGTCCGCACTCCCAGTCTCAGCTGACCTTGACGGGATTGACAGTATGCTGCCATTGCTAGAAACAGGCTGTGATCCGGGACGACGACGAGATGCGGAGATTGCTCGTGGCAGACACAGCGACAGGTGCGGCGACCATCAGTCCGGCCGCGATGCTGGGTTCACTGATGACATCCGCGAGCCCGCGGGCGGAGTACGCCGAGGCGCTGAGTCCGTTCGCGCCGTTGATCGGTAGCTGGGATCTCGATGTGAGCTACTACGCCGAGGATGGAACGGTCACCAACGAGACCAAGGGCGAGTGGCACTTCGCCTGGGCGCTCGACGGTCGTGCCGTGGCGGACATCTGGATCACCCCGAGCCGGGCCCAGCGCTTGGTCGACGGCGATGGCGAATGGGGTCTGACAGTGCGCCTCCACGATCCGGAGCTCGGCGCCTTCCGCTCGACCTGGCTGGGCCCGAAGAACGCCGTCGTGATGACGTTCATCGGCCACGTCGGCGACCGCAGCATCACCCTCGAGGCCCGGGAGCCCAAGGCCGCGAAGACTCGCTGGATCTTCACCGACATCACCGACACCGGCTTCAACTGGCGCAATGAGGACGAAGACGAGGACGGCAGGATCACGGTCCGCCAGCGCTTCGTCGGCAGACGGCCTCAGTCGTAGAGGGCGACGGCCTCCGTAGCCAGCCGGAGAAGGTCGGCGCGAAGATCCAACGGCTCCAGCACTTCGACGTTGCCGCCGAAGCCGAGCAGGATGCCGCGGGCCGCTTCCCGAACGCGGAATCGCAGGCGAAGGCGCACCCAGTCGTCACCTGGCATGTGCTCAGTTGCCGACGGCGAACCCGCTATCAGCAGCGGCGTACTGACTCGTCGTACCAGGCCTTCAAGCTCGGGTCTGACCCGCACGACCACGTCAACACCGGCCAGGGTGTTCTGCTCGAGGCCGGAGCGCAGCCGCTGCCACTCCGCTTGGAGGTCCAGCTCGACCGGCCGCACCGCAGCTTCCTCCAGTACGTCGACCTGCTCCACCCGGGAGACCCGGAACATCCGCGCCGTGCCTCGATAGGCTCCGAGCAGGTACCACCGCCCGGCCTGCTCCACAAGTCCCCAGGGATCGACCGTACGACGCTCAGTGCGTCCGGCGGAGGCCGAGGCATAACGGATCCGGACCCGGCGCCGGGCGACTACTGCATGCCTGAGCGCAGGCAGTGCGCCGGTATCTTCGGCCTCGGCGAACCAGCGGCGCCGGTCCACCACGATCGCGTCGGACAGCGCCTCGGCATCGTCCTGCAGTTGCGCCGGCATGGTCGACGAGAGCTTGCCCATCGCGGACCGGAGTGCGTCGTGCAGGCCAAGCTCCTCCGACAGGGACGACCGGCCCGTCCAAGCGAAGAGGGCCTGGGCCTCCCGCGGAGTAAGCCCGCTCATATCCGCCCGATAGCCCGGCAGCAGGACGCACCCGCCGTTCCGGCCCCGCTCGGCGTAGACCGGGACACCGGCTGCAGACAGCGCCTCCATGTCCCGCATCACCGTGCGGGTGGACACCTCCAGCCGCTCTGCAAGCTCCCGGGCGCTCAACCGCGGGTGTCTTTGCAGCAGCAGGATGATCTGCAGCAGCCGGTCCGCTCTCATGTCCTCGATGATGCCAGCAATATCTGACAGAAGGTGTCTTATATAGGTTGCGAGGCTGGTGCCAACCACTAGGAAGCACCTACTGCAAGGAGATCCTCTGATGAGTACCACCGATCCACGCCCGGGCCTCGGCCATGCACTGGACCAGGCTGGCTCGCTTGTATCCGCTGTCGAGCTCGACCAGCTGGCCCTGTCGACACCATGCGAGCAGTACTCAGTGCAGGACCTGGTCAGCCATCTCCTGAGCGTCGTACGGCGCATCGACCTCGCCCTGCGCGGCGGCAATGCCTTAGACATCCCGGGGCTGACTACAGGTGCCGAGGACTGGTCGGGTGACTGGAAGACCTACCGGAGCGCTCTGGACTCGACACTCGCCGACGACGCCGTACTGAGCCAGATCTGCAAGCTGCCCTGGGGAACCCTGCCGGGAGCCGCAGCGATCGGCGCCTACATCGGTGAGCTGACCACGCACGGCTGGGACCTAGCGACCGCCATCGACCGGACGGACCTGCTCAACGATCGACTGGCCGAGGCCTGCCTGCCGTTGGTTCGCCAGTTCGTCCCGGCCCAGCCCCGTGGCGGACCTGTCCCCTTCGGCCCGGTGATCGACGTGCCGGCCGATGCCCCGCCATACAGCCAGCTGGCCGGCTGGATGGGCAGGACTCCCTAGTCCACGGCACGGTGGTGGAAACCATCGGGCACTAGGAAGCCCCTTTTCCTACCCGCGATCGGTCCGAATACGCGCCTGTATCTAGGGCGCATTCGGACCGATCGCGGCTTTTCCCTTACAGACAAGGCACTTTCGCCTATCCAACTCCTGTCGCACCAACGAGCGCGTTCGCCACAGGCGGTCGAGCATCAGATCTTCGTCCTTGATCCTGACGGAGCACGCCATCCCGAGCTCTCACCGACAGCCAGGCCAACTGCACGACGTGGGAGTCGTGCCACCCGTAACTCAGCGTCTGCGGACGGGCGACCTGAGCTATTGACCAAATCCACACTGTGGATTTAGTGTGACCGATCTCGTCGCATTGGCGTTTGGCGACGCAGCATCCACTCGTTTCGAACGATGGAGTTCACCCATGAAAGCTCGTTGGCTTCCGATCGCGGTCACAGTTGCGCTGCTCGCCGGATCCCCGCTGTCCGCGTCGGGATCTGCGAAGACTACCGGGGCGCAACTCGCCTCGGCGTCCGTGAACACCACCGCGGCAACCTCGGCAACTGCAGTCTGCGGTACGGGCACGCAGAATCCGACCACCAACAATGTCACCGACTATCGGCTGGACACGAATGTGGTCGCGCCCGCTCGTTGGTCGTACCTCGGCCTCTCCACGCCCGACACCCCGTCGCTGCTCGTCAAGGGCGGAACTGGCGCGTTCGCGGCGGACGAATGGGCGTTAGACCTCAGCAAGCCCGAGCACGCCTGGTACGTCAAGGCCGACGGATCGATCGGTACCGACTACAAGCCGATCGCCGAGGCGTACTCGGAGAGCGATGCCCAGGTCGGCAAGACCCTGCACATCAAGGGGACTTTCACCTCTCCCGGCGGCCGGTTCCGCATCCTCCAGACCGCCGACGGCGACTCGTCCAAGGTCCTAGGACCGTATACCTCGCTGTTCGACTACACGGGAGTCGCAGCATCCTTCGACCTGACTGTGAAGGCAGCCTCAGGTCAGGATCTGGTCTTCGTCAGTGACCAGGTGAGCACCTGGTGGGTGGCAGGCAAACTGGGCGCCACCATCACCACCGAGAACGCACCGATGACCGCGGCCGTGAGCGCCTCGCCCGACGCCGGAGCGGTGAAGGCCGGAACGCCGGTAACCCTGAAGAGCGCCACGAAGGACGCGTGCATCTCGTACACGACCGATGGCTCCGATCCACTGACCTCTGCGACCAAGGCCACCTACACCACGCCGATCGCCATTACGGCGGACACAGACCTCAAGGCGGTGGCTGTCGCGGACAATTACGCGCCGAGCGCCCTCGCGGACCTGACCTACGTGTTGAGCGAGCCCTTCCGCGCCTTCGCCGGCGTGAACCAGGGAGGGCTCTCGGGGCTGGTCGGCAATATCCAGTGGGACAGGATGGACGTCGATTGGAACTCGATCGAACCGACCAGGGGCACCATCAACCAGGCTGCGCTCGATGAATACAAGCGGCAGTTCACCGAGGCGAGGAGTCACGGCATCACGGTGCTGCCGGTGCTCGGTTACACCGCCGGCTGGGCGGCCAACCGCACCGGCTACTCCTACGCCTTCCATGACCAGACCTTCGAGTATGGGCCGGTGACGGCAGAGAACGGTGGCCAGCTCACCCGTCAGTTGGTCACGAAGGATGCGAGTGGAAAGGTGCTCTCCACCCAGACCGTGCAGACCAGCGCGGGCAGGACCCCGCCGGCGAACTCGGCAGACTGGACGTCATATGTCAGCACGGTCATCGCCGCACTGAAGCCGCTCGGGATCACCTATTACCAGGTGTGGAACGAGGCATACCCGACGTCCGGGTTCTGGACGGGCGGCATGGACCAGTACATGAGCCTGATCCACCTTCCCGCGGTGAAGGTCATCCACGACGCCGGAGCGAAGGTCGTCTACGGCGGCTGGATCTGTGGTGCGCCGCTGAGCGAGTACATCGCCCTTCTCGACAAGTACGACGCGTGGAAGACGATCGACGTCTTCGACATGCACTACATGCCCGTCGGGGCGATGGACGCGCTTTACCAGACGGCGAAGAAGCGGGGAATCGAGAATCCGGCGGTCTGGCAGACGGAACTGGGCTTCACTACGCAGGACAAGTTCATCGCGGACATCTATCCCCGGGTGTTCCACTGGGCGCTCAGCAAGGGCGGCACCAACCTCGACCAGTTCAAGCTGGTCTACTTCGCGGCATGGTCGCCGAATGATCCCGCGGCCTTCGGCTACAACCGCACGCTGACCAGCGGATCCGGCCTGAGCCCGAAGGGGAAGACCCTGACGACCCTTGCGAACCTTCTGCGCGGGTCCACGGCGAAGACCTACGACGCGTTCACGACGTCGCCGGAGCTCAAGCCCGACCTCAACGAGAATCTGTCGACCGCGAACGGGTTCCTGCTCGATAACAAGCAGATCGTGCTCGCGCTCGATCTGAAGCGGCAGAACGACGCGAACATTTTCCAGGATGCGACCACAGGTGACACATTGCACCTGGACTTCGGCAACCCGATGATGACCGTCACCTTCAACAACGTCTCCACCGTGAAGAAGCTGGAGCGGGTGGACCTGTTCGGCAACAGGATCCCGCTGACTTGGAAGAGCCTCGGCGGCGGCCGGGTGCAGGTACAGGTGCCGATCATCGACGCCGACCCGACGGTGCACGCGCTCAACCAGAAGGAGAACGAGGACATTTTCTACCTCGCGCTGCAGCAGGGCTGACGCCCTCACGGGACACTGGGCGGGGCCGGATCCTTCATGGCTCCGGCCCCGCTTCGGCGTCAGAAGGTCTGGAGCATCTTCCCCGGTTGCGTCGAGGCCTTGGTATCCAGCACCAGGCAGGCCGCCCCGATCGCTCCGACGTCTTCGCCGAGCGCGGTGCCGACCACCCGGATGGGATGGATGTCGCGCGTGATCGAGGTCGCCTGGATGATGCCGGCCATCGTCTCCAGATAACGATCGGCAACCCTCGACCAGATCGTGCCACCGAAGACGACGGTGTCGATGTCGAGGAGGTTGGCGATGCGCCTCGCCGCGCCACCGATGCGCACGGCGGCCTGGTCCAGGATCGCGCTGGCCCGCGTATCCCCCGCGCCGGCACGCCGACAGAGTTCAGTGAAGTGCTCGTCGACCGCGAGTGGGTCCTCCTTTCCAGGAGCGCTCGGAAAGACGCCGACACGCACCGCCTGCTTGAGAATCGGTTCCGGGTTCGCCATTTCGCCGAGAAATGTGGTGCCGATGCCGTCGGGACCAGCCACCTCGAACTCTCCGATGTCTCCCGCATTTGCGGATGTGCCGCGAACCACGACATCGTCGACAACGATGCCCACACCGATGCCTGCCCCCAGATAGATGAACGCGAAATTCCGTGACTGCAAGGCCTCGCCCGCCCAGCGCTCAGCGACTGCGGCCGCGACGACATCCTTGTCGAGCAGGGCAGGAAGGCCGGTGGCAGCCTTGAGTTGGTCCCGAAGCGGCACATGGTGCCATTCGGTGAGCAGCGGCGGCTCCAGAACCGTTCCGCTGGCCTGATCGATCGGGCCGGGAGAGGCAATGCCGATCCCCAGGATCCGGCCGCGGTCGATGGCGGCACCGTCGATCAGGCCGTCGACGAGCCGGCTGATCGTCGCGACGAGTTCTTTGGGCGGATCGGCGGCCGCGGTGGTGAGGGATGTACGCGCGACGACCGTGCCCACGAAGTCGAGCAGGACAATGGTCACGGCGGCCGGGTCGAGGTGGACCCCGATGGCGTAGCAGCCGGCCGGATTGAGGGCGAGCAACGTGCGCGGCTTGCCAAATCCGGAGGTGGCCTTTCCTGCCTCCATGATCACACCGTCGTCGAGGAGCCGCTGGCAGATGTTGGAGACGGCCTGGGGAGAGAGCCCGGTCGTCTGCGCCAGCTCCACCCGGGAGACCCCCGCGGACGAACGGCGGATCCAGCCCAGGACGACGGCCTCGTTCAGGTCGGCCAGCTGAGGAAGGTTCGTACCGCTCCGGCCGGAATGCGATTCGTTCGATCGACCGGTACTCACGGATCCTCCCTGGAGATGTCGCCGCGAAATCCGTGGCCACGCATGCCGAACCGCTAACTCTAGCCTCGAATTTCAGGTCCAGGACGCTGCTCAGATCGCAACGGTCGTCTCGGCCGTCCACGTTGCCCGCAGCAACTTCGCCTACCTGGCTAGACGAGACCGCCGTTGAGGGTCAGGCCGCCGTCAATGGTGATGGTCTGACCGGTGATCCAGGACGCCTCGTCGGACAGCAGGAACCACACCAGCGACGCGACGTCCTCCGGCAGTCCTAGCCGCTTCATCGGGTACGTCGACGCCACCTTGTCCTCACGGCCTTCGTACAGGGCACCCGCGAACTTGGTCTTCACCACCGCGGGAGCGACAGCGTTGACCCGGATCTTCGGTGCCAGTTCCACAGCCAGCTCGCTCGTCACCCGCGACAACATCGCCTTGGTCGCGCCGTACCAGCCAATGCCCGGGGACGGCGCCAGCCCGGCTACCGACGACAGGTTGACCACCGCGCCACCATTCGAGCCCATCCACGCATCGCGGCAGGCCTTCACCCAGCCCATAGCCGCAAGCACGTTGGTGTCGACCATCTTGGCCGCCACCGTCGGGTCAACGTCCAGTAGCGAGCCGTAGACCGGGTTGATGCCAGCGTTGTTCACCAGCATGTCAACCGACCCGTAAATCGCTACCGCGGCGGCGACCACGCTGCCGCGGTGTGACGGGTCACTAGCCTTGCCCGCGACCGCGAGGACGTTCTTGCGGCCACCCAGGTCGGCGACTGCCTTGTCGAGGGTCTCCTGGGTGCGACCGGTGATCACCACGCGGGCGCCGTCGGCAACAAGCCGGTGCGCGATCGCCAGGCCGATTCCCCGAGAACCTCCGGTGACGATGGCCGTACGGCCTTCGAGTCCCATCAGCTCACGCGCTCGAGGATGACGGCCATGCCCTGACCGCCGCCGACACACATGGTCTCCAGGCCGAACTGTTTGTCATCGGTCTGCAGTCCGTTCAGGAGGGTGGTCATGATCCGGGCGCCGGTGGAGCCGAACGGGTGCCCGAGCGCGATCGCGCCGCCGTGCACGTTCAGCTTGCTTTCGTCGATGCCCAGTTCGCGGGCCGAGCCGATCACCTGGACCGCGAACGCTTCGTTGATCTCGACCAGGTCGATGTCGCCGATGCTCATGCCCGCCCTGGCCAGCGCCTGCTTGGTCGCATCGATCGGACCGAGGCCCATGATCTCCGGCGAGAGGCCGCTGACGCCGGTGGCAACGATCCGCGCCAGCGGGGTGAGGCCGAGCTCGCGGGCCTTGGTGTCACTCATGATCACCACGGCCGCGGCGCCGTCGTTCAGCGGGCAGCAGTTGCCGGCGGTGACGGTGCCGTCGGGACGGAAGACGGGCTGCAGTTGGCTGACCTTCTCCAGCGTCGTACCGGCGCGGGGGCCATCGTCGGTGCTGACGATGGTGCCGTCGGGCAGCGTGATCGGGGTGATCTCGCGGGCGAAGAAGCCGTTCTTGATCGACTCCTCGGCCAGGTTCTGCGAGCGGACGCCGAACGCGTCCTGGTCGGCCCGGCTGATCCCCTTCAAGGTGGCCACGTTCTCGGCGGTCTGGCCCATCGAGATGTAGATGTCCGGCAGCTGGCCGTCGGCGCGCGGGTCGTGCCAGGTGTCGTTGGTCTCGGCGTACTTCAGGGTCCGCTGCTGGGCGTCGGCGAACAGCACGTTCTGCGAGCCGGGGTCGTCGACGCCGGCCGAGCCGAAGGTCTTGTACCGCGAGACGCACTCGACGCCGGAGCTGATGAAGATGTCGCCCTCGCCGGCCTTGATCGCGTGGAACGCCATCCGGGCGGTCTGCACCGACGAGGCGCAGAACCGGTTGACGGTGGTCGCGGGGGTCGAGTCCCAGCCCAGCTGGACGGCGATCCGGCGGGCCATGTTGCCACTGTGCTCGTCGTGTGGCTCGGCACAGCCGACCGCCAGGTCCTCGATCTGGTCCCCGGTCAGACCGACCTTGTCCATCGCGGCCTGGATCACCTGAACCACGAGATCGTCGGGACGGATGTCCTTCAGCGAACCCTTGTACGCGCGGCCGATCGGCGACCGCGAGGTGGAGACGATGACTGCTTCAGGCATGTCCGATTCCCTTCAGAGGCCCAGGTCGCGACCGATGAGTTCCTTCATGATCTCGTTCGAACCAGCCCAGATCTTGGTGACCCGGGCATCTCGCCAGGCGCGCGCGACGCGGTACTCGTTCATGTACCCGTAGCCGCCGTAAAGCTGGACACACGCGTCCAGGATGTCGTTCTGTACCTGTGCACTCCACCACTTCGCCTTCGCCGCGTCCACTGCGGACAGCCTGTCCTCGTCGTGGGCGACGAGCGCGTTGTCGACGTAGGCCTGGGTGACCTCGGCCTTGGTGACCAGCTCGGCGATCAGGAACTTGTTGTACTGGAACGAGCCGACCGGCTGCCCGAACGCCTTCCGCTGCTTCACGTACTCGATCGTCTCGTCCAGGATCTGGGTCGCGTGCGCGATGTTCGACACCGCCGCACCGATCCGCTCCTGCGCCAACCGCTCCATCATGTGGATGAAGCCGCGGTTCACCTCGCCGATCACGTTCTCGTCCGGTACGAAGACGTCTTCGAAGAACAGTTCCGACGTGCCGGACTCGGTCTGGCCGACCTTGTCCAGCTTGCGGCCGCGGGCGAAGCCCTTCATCCCCTCCTCGATCGCGAACAGGGTGATGCCCTTCGCGCCCTTGGCCGGGTCGGTGCGGGCCGCGGTGATGACCAGATCAGCCATGTCGCCGTTGGTGATGAAGGTCTTCGAGCCGTTCACCACCCAGCCGCCGTCCGCCTTCTTCGCGGTCGTCTTCAAAGCGGCCAGGTCCGAGCCACCGGACGGCTCGGTCATCCCGATCGCGGTGATCAGGTCACCGGAGCAGAACTTCGGCAGCCAGCGCTGCTTCTGCTCCTCGGTGCCCAGATCCACCAGGTACGGCGCGACGCAGTCATAGTGGATCCCGAAACAACTCGACAGCGACGCGGAGACCTTCGAGACCTCCTCGGCGAAGATCGCGTTGAACCGGTAGTCGCCGACCGACGAACCGCCGTACTCCTCCGGCGTGTCCAAGCCGAGGAAGCCCTGCTTGCCGGCCTCGAGCCAGGCGGCCCGCTCGATCGTCTTCTCCTCGAGGAACTGCTCCATCCGCGGCACCAGCGAGCGGTCGGCGTACTCCTTCGCACTGGCCCGGAACGCGTGGTGGTCCGCACCGAAGATCGTGCGCTGCATGCTGGCCCTCCGCGTATCGACAGACGTCAGCGCTGTGATGACAACTCACTAAGCGCTTGCTTAGCATCGCCAACCTGGGGCATGGTGTCAACGTGTCCGCGATCACGACTCCCCTGACGGAGTGGGAGCACGTCCAGCCGGCGGCGGCCCGCAGGCTTCTGACCGGCGCCATCGCCGCATTCGCCGAGCGCGGCTTCCAGGCCACCACCACCCGCGACATCGCGTCCCGCGCGGGGATGAGCCCGGCCGCGCTCTACGTGCACTACCCGTCGAAAGAACGTCTGCTGTTCGAGATCAGCCTGTACGGCCACCGAGCGGCGCTGGAGATCCTCGCCTCGGCCGAAGGCGACTCCCCCGCCGAACGGCTGCGCGCGATGGTCGCCGCCTTCACCGCCTGGCACGCCGAGCACCACACCATCGCCCGCGTCGTCCAGTACGAACTCGCCGCGCTGAGTGCGGAGCACCTGGCCGAGGTGGCCACGATCCGCCGCTCGATCAGTGCGCAGGTCGAGCAGGTCCTGACCGACGGTGTCGCCGACGGTTCCTTCCGGGTGGACGACCTGCCCGGTACGACGCTCGCCGTACTGTCGCTGTCCATCGATGTGGCGCGGTGGTTCGATCCCGCCCGGCGAACGCAACCCGACGAGCTGGGCAGCCTGTACGGCGAACTGGCCCTGCGGATGGTCAGCGCCTGAAACGACAAAAGGCTCCGCCGGGTGCCGGGGGAGCCTTCGTTTCGTGCGCCGGCATGGCGCATTCAGTCATCCACCAGCGGAGCCCTCGTTATCCACAGGTGTTGCACCATCGCCTTCCGCGCACTCCTGCAAGCCGGGATCTATACGCCCACATCCCGTCTCGACACGCCGGGGGCCGTCGCACATCCCGCTCCGACACACCGGAATTACCCCGGTCGTAACGGCGTGTTCAGGCGGGGAGTCGTGGAAGTACGGCGTGTCAGAGCGGGATGTGCGACGGCCCCCGCGTGTTGGAGCGGGAACTTGCAGCATCCTGGCGCCGGCTCCGCCTGGCGAGAGCGGAGCCCTGGTGGGCGCCGCTGGGGCGGGAGCCGGTAGGCGCCGCCGGAGCGGGAGCCGGTGGGCGGCGCCGGGGCGGGAACCGGCCCGATTAGGGGTGCTGGTCGATACTTCGGATCTCAGGCCTGCAGTGCGGCCTGGATGTCCAAGTGGATGTCGACCTTGTCACCGACGAGCAGCTTGCCACCCTCGAGCGGCACATTGAAGTCGATGCCCCAGTCCTTGCGGCTGATGCTCGCGCCGGCCTCGAAGCCGATGATGGTCTGGCCGTAGGCGTTCTGCTCGACGCCGAGGAACTCGACGGCCAGCTCGATCGGCCGGGAGACGTCCTTGATGGCCAGCTCGCCGGCCAGCACGTAGTCGTCGCCGTTCGTGCGGAGCTCGGTGCTGGTGAAGCTCATCTTCGGGCTCTTCTCCACGTCGAAGAAGTCACCCGAGCGCAGGTGGCCGTCGCGCTGCTCGTTGCGGGTGTCCACCGAGGACAGGTCTACGGTGACGGTCGCGGTGGACTCCTCGAGGGTGTCCTTGACGACGATCTCGCCGGCGAACGTCTTGAAGGTGCCGCGCACCTTCGTCATCAGGTGACGGACGGTGAAGCCGATCTCGGAGTGTGCCGTGTCCAGGGCATACGTGCCGGCCACCAGGCCGGGAATCGTGCTGGTCGCGGTGGAGGTTGCGGTCTCGCTCATGGGGTCCTCTCGAGGGAAAGCCTGGGGTGGGGACTGACGCGGTCTCGAATGCAGTTAAAATTTCAACCTATGACCACGACAGTAGAGAGTAACGGTTTAAAAGTCAATTACATTCCCGCTACACTTGCCCCGTGACGACGACTATGGGGGCCCGATGGCTGACCGCAGAACAGCAGCTGGCGTGGCGCGCCTACCTGCTGGGCACAGCCCGGTTGATAGCGAAGCTGGATGACGACCTGCGCGAGTTCGGTCTGGGGATCAACGAGTACGAGATCCTGGTTCGGCTGTCCGAGGCCCCCGAGCGCCGCCTGCGGATGGCGGAGCTTGCCGACCGGCTGCACCAGAGCCGCTCCCGCCTGACCCACACGGTCG
The DNA here is from genome assembly GCA_033851195.1 of Kribbellaceae bacterium. GTDB lineage: Bacteria > Actinomycetota > Actinomycetes > Propionibacteriales > Kribbellaceae > Kribbella. The sequence continues at coordinate 12,118 of JAWWOY010000390.1, forward strand.
GAAGACTCGAGACCGCCGAGCTAGTCCGTCGTACGTCGTGCAAGAGCGACAAGCGCGGTGTCTGGGCCGAGCTGACCGACGCCGGGTACGCCCTGCTGGAGCACGCTGCACCGTCCCACGTGCAGGGCGTCCGGGAGAACCTGGTGGAACTGGTGTCCGCCGCGGACTTCGCCGCCGTCGGCCGGGTTTTCGACACGGTCTCGGAGCACATCGGCCAGCGCTGAACCACCGCGCTGAACCACCGCGCTGAACCACCGCGCTGCATCAGCTCGGCCGGCACCGAGTCAGGCTTCGGCGGCCTGACCGCCGCGCAGGTCGGCCTGGATCTGGCGCGCGGCGGCCTGCAGGGGCGGCAGCAGTTCACGACGGATCGCCTCGGATGAACCGCGGCTCGTCCGGGCCGACACGTTCATCGCCGCGATCACGGCGCCGCCGGTGTCCTGGATCGGCACCGCCAGCGACCGGAGGCCGTCCTCGAGCTCCTGGTCCACCAGCGCGAACCCCTGGCTGCGGATCCGGTTCAACGTGCTGCGCAGCTTCGCCCGGTCCGTGATGGTCCGCGGGGTCAACGCAGGCAGCTCCACCGTGGCGAGGTAGTCGTCGAGCCAGTCGGCGGGCTGATGCGCGAGCAGCACCCGGCCCATCGACGTCGCGTACGCCGGGAACCGGGTGCCGACGCTGATCGAGACCGTCATGATCCGCTTGGTCGGCACCCTGGCGACGTACACGATGTCATTGCCGTCCAGCAACGACACCGAACACGACTCGTGCACCTCGGCGACCAATGCCTCGAGGTGCGGCTGCGCCACCTCGGGCAGAGACAGGCTGGACAGGTAGGCATAGCCGAGTTCGAGGATCCGCGGCCGCAACCCGAACAGTCGACCATCGGTGCGCATGTACCCGAGGTCGACCAGCGTGAGCAGGAACCGCCGCGCCGCGGCGCGGGTCAGCCCGGTGGACCGGGCGACATCGGACAGCGTCAGCTCCGGATGATCGGCGTCGAAGGCACGGATGACGGCGAGGCCGCGCTCCAGCGACTGCACGAAGTCCGAGCCCCGGACCGGCTGGCCGATCACGAAGCCTCCCACGTCTCCGGGTCCTCTCGGAGCACCCGTTGGGCGATGCTGAAGGCCCTGTTGGCGGCCGGCACACCGGCATAGACGGCGACCTGGAGCAGCACCTCGACAATCTCCTCCCGGGTCACACCGTTGCGGATGGCGGCGCGGACGTGCATCGCGAGTTCGTCGTCGTGGTGCAGCGCGGCGAGCATCGCCAGCGTGATGCAACTACGGGTCTGCCGGGACAGGCCCGGCCTGCTCCAGACGTCACCCCAGGCATAGCGGGTGATCAGGTCCTGGAAGTCGGCGGTGACTTCGTCGACAGCACGTACCGCCCGGTCGACGTGTCCGTCGCCGAGCACCTCGCGCCGGACACTCATGCCTAGTTGCCGGCGGCTACGATCGTCCACGGCTCTCATCCTCCCGTCTGTGAGCCCCGCGGGCTCAGATGGTCCACCAGGGTCGCGGTCACGATCTCGGTCTGCTCCACCGGCGCAAGATGAGCCGCGCCATCCACGACGACCAACCGGGCGCCCGGCACCGCTTCGGCGATCTCCAGTTGGTAGTCGACCGGAATCGCCGCGTCCTGCGCCCCGCCGATCACGACAGACGGTACGGCGATGCCGGGCAGCCCCGGGCGGAGGTCCATCGCGGCGATCGCTTCGCAGCAGCCGACGTACCCGTCCTGGGGCGTCGACTCGAGCCCGGCCCGGAAGGCCTGTACGACGTCCGGATGGCTCGCCGCCCAGTGGGGTGTGAACCAGCGACCGAGAACCGGGTCGGAGATCGACCGGAGGCCACCGACACTGATCGCGGCGACACGATCCTGCCACGGCCCGGCGGGAAGTCGCGCCGCAGTGCACAGCAGCGCCAGCCGGTCGATCCGCTCGGGCGCGTTGATCGCCAGCCACAGTCCGACCATGCCGCCGAGCGACAGGCCGGCGTACGACACTCGCCCGAGGCCGAGTCGGTCGAACAGGCCCAGGGTCGCGCGTCCGAGCCTCTCGATCGTGTACGGCCCCTCCGGTACCGCGGAACCGCCGTGGCCGAGGTGGTCGTACCGAACGACCCGGAAGTGGTCGGTCAGTGCCGGCAACAGCGGCTCCCAGAGTGCGCAGGTCGTCCCGAGCGAGGTGCCGAGGACCAGCACCGGGTGGTCTGCCGGGCCGTCGACGACCGCATGCAGTCGATCGTTCAGGGGGTCGTTCAGGAGATCGTTCATGGGAGCTCCTTGGAGCATCGTGCGTGTGCGTCGAGCGCGCGGTCGATCAGCGCATTCGCACTCCCGAGCCAGCCGGCCGGGTCGAGGGACGCGTCGATCTCGTCCTCTGTGAGCACGCGCCGGACGTCGGGGTCGCCCACGAGTTGCTCCCGCAAGGTGGTATTGCCCGCAGCCGCGGCCTGGCCCAGCTTGGTCAGCAACTTGTGCGCCGCAGTCCGGCCGAGAGCCGGGGCCAGCCGGGCGACGACGCTCTCCGACATCACCAGCCCGCAGGTGAGATCCAGGTTGGCGCGCATCTTGGCCGGATGCACCTGCAGGTCACTCAGCACCCCGCCGATCCGGACGCTTGCCGCTCCGGCCAGCCGGGCCAGTTCACGCAGTGGCTCCCACTCCGCATGCCAACTGCCAAAGGCCCGCTCGTGCTCGTGGAGGCTCGCGTCGTACAGGGTCGCGACCAGGCCTGGTGTCCGCCGCGCGATCGCGATGATCAGCACCGAGCCGACCGGATTCTGCTTGTGCGGCAGGGCTGAGGAACCACCCGACGCACCCTCGGACACCTCCGCGATCTCGGTCTGTGCGAGCAGAGTGATGTCCATGGCGACCTTCCCGCAGGCCGCGGCCATCGCTCCCAGCCCCGCCGCCAGCCGGAGGATCGGCTGGCGGTTCGTGTGCCACGGCGCGACCGGTGTTGCCAGGCCGAGCCGACTGGCGAAGCGTTCGAGCACCACTGGCCCTTTGTCCCCGAAGGCGGCCAGCGTTCCGGTCGCGCCGCCTAGCTGGGCCGGTAGCGCAGCACGGGCCTCATCGAGCCGTTCCTGCGCTTGGACGAGGCCGGTCAGCCAGCCGGCCGCCTTGAGTCCGAACGTGGTCGGCCCGGCCTGCTGTCCCAGGGTTCGTGCCGGCATCAGGGTGTGCCGATGCGCCCTGACCAGGGCCGCGCCCGCCGCCGGCGCTGCCTGCAGCTCGGCCGCGTCCAGCGCCCGCCCGACGCACAGGAGTAGCGCAGTGTCGAGGATGTCCTGGCTGGTGCCACCGTGATGCAGCCACGGCCTGGCTTCGGCCGGCAGCTGCTCGTCGATAGCCCGAACCAGCGGTACGACGGGGTTGCCCGCGGCCTGCGCGTCCCGGCCGAGCTGCGACAGGTCGAACCGGGCTGCCTTGCACGCCGCCGCTATCGCCGTGACTGCGTCGGGCGGCACCACACCTGCGTCCGCGCCGGCCTCCGCGAGAGCCCGCTCGCAATCGAGCATCGCCTGCAACAACGCCGGGTCGGACAACTCGGCGTCAACCTGCTGAACCCCGGACAACGGGCCGAGTAATGAGGAATAGGCCGCGCCGTCGGCTGCGGAGTACGGGTCAGAGGGTGAAGAAGACGGTTTCATGGTGTCCCTGAAGCCGGATGTCGAAGCACAGACCGTCGTTGGTCGCGCTGGCAATGAGCGTAGGCCGACGAACCGCCGGAACCGTGCGAAGCACCGGATCGGCGTCGTTCGCGGCCGACTCGTCGGGGAAGTAGATCCTGGTCACCACCCGGTGCATCAGCCCCCGG
>JAWWOY010000460.1:0-12341 GCA_033851195.1 Kribbellaceae bacterium
AGCGTCTTCGGTATCGCATCGCTGATCTTCTGGTCAGTGACCATCATCGTGACGCTGAAGTACGTGCTTCTCGTGATGCGCGCCGACAACGACGGCGAGGGCGGCATCCTCGCCCTCATCACCCTGATCAGGGGCCGAGGAGTCACCGGCGGTCGGCGGACGAAGCTCACCCTGGCCGCCCTCGGCATCTTCGGCGCTTCACTGTTCTTCGGCGACAGCATGATCACCCCCGCAATCTCGGTGCTGTCAGCGGTCGAGGGACTCAAGATCGTCCAGCCTGGGCTGGAAAACCTCATCGTCCCGATCACCGCGACGATCATCATCGTGCTGTTCACGGTGCAGCGGCTGGGCACCGCGCGGATCGGCCGCTCCTTCGGCCCCGTGATGCTCTTGTGGTTCCTGGCAATCGCCGCCTGCGGAGTGTCGGGTATCGCACGCCACCCCGGGGTCCTCAAGGCGCTGTCGCCCACCTATGCCATCAGTTACCTCACCGGCCACTTCTCGGACGCGTTCTTCGCCCTCGCCGCCGTCGTACTCGCGATCACCGGGGCAGAAGCGCTGTACGCCGACCTTGGCCACTTTGGGCGGGCGCCGATCACTCGTGCATGGCTGATACTCGTCTTCCCGGCTTGCATCCTCAGTTACCTGGGTCAGGGCGCTCTCATACTCGAGGACCCGAGCGGGATCAGCAGCCCGTTCTTCCTGCTCGTCCCCGACTGGGCGCGGCTGCCGATGGTCCTGTTGGCAACCGCGGCAACCGTCATCGCCTCCCAAGCCGTGATTACCGGGGCTTTCTCCGTTGCCCACCAAGCCGTCCAGCTCGGCTACCTGCCACGGCTGCGCATCAAGCACACGTCCGACGAGACCTTCGGCCAGATCTACGTGCCCTGGATCAACTGGGCGCTGATGATCTCCGTGCTCACGCTCGTCTTCGCCTTCCGGACGTCCGCGGCGCTCGCGTTCGCGTTCGGGATGGCGGTCACCGGCACGATCACCATCACCACCGTGCTGTTCTTCTACATCGTCCGGCACCATTGGGGTACGCCGCTGTGGCTGGTGCTGCTCGGCGCCGCTGCCTTCCTCACCGTCGAACTGCTCTTCCTGGCCGCGAACCTCACCAAGATCACTCACGGCGCCTGGCTCCCACTGCTCATAGGCGTCACAGTCTTCACGGTCCTCACCACCTGGCAACGAGGGCGTGAACTGGTGACCAGCAGGCGCGAGCGCGAGGAAGGCCCGCTACGGACCTTCGTCGACGAACTGCACGAGACGCCAGTGCAACGGGTCCCCGGCACGGCGGTGTTCCTCAACCGCGGCAAGGCCACCGTCCCCTTGGCGATGCGCGCCAATGTCGAGCACAACCACATCCGGCACCAGAACGTGGTGATCCTCTCGATCGAGACGCTGCCGGTTCCGCACGCTCCTGACGCGGATCGCGTCTCGGTCGATGATCTCGGCTACACCGACGACGGCATCATCCAGGTCACCGCACGTTTCGGTTACGTCGAAAGGCCCAGCGTCCCCGAGGTGCTGCGCCTGGTCGCCGAGCAGAGCCCTGAACTGTCGCTCGATCTGCAGGAGACCTCGTACTTCCTCTCCACGATCGAGCTCCGCGTGGGCGACGCACCCGGCATGACACGGTGGCGGAAGCGGCTGTTCGTGGCCACCGCGAGTCTCACTGCGGACGCGGCCGAGTACTTCAGCCTGCCCCGTCAACGAGTGGTCATCATGGGATCCCAGATCAGCGTGTAGCACCGCGTCCCGTCGTACAGGGGAGAGTGAAACAGAACACGCGGGCGTGATGCGGCCTACACGGACATGACTCGCGGGTAACCAACCAATAACATCGCTGGTATGCAGATCCTCGCCATCGTCGTCTCGCTCGCGATCGCCCTGGTCGGCGTCGCGCTGTTCGCGAAGACGATCGGGCACATCGTATCCGTGATCAAGCTGGGCCAGCCGTCCACTCGGACCGACAACCCGGGGCAGCGCACCGCGACGCTGGCCAAGGAGTCGCTGCTGCACACCCGGATGTTGCAGTGGAGCCACATCGGCGTGCTGCACTGGTTCGTCGCGTTCGGTTTCATCGGGCTGTTCCTCAGCTTGGTGACGGCGTTCGGCCAACTGTTCGACGCGCACTGGGTGCTGCCGGTGATCGGTCACTGGTTCGTGTTCGAGTGGGTCAGCGAGTTCCTCACCTGGGCCGGCCTGATCTCCATCGTCGGCCTGATCGCGATCCGGCTGCGCACCCTGCCTCGCGGAGAGAACGATCGCTCCAGCCGGTTCTTCGGATCCCGCGCCTGGCAGGCGTACTACGTCGAGTACACGATCCTCGGCGTACTGATCTGCATCCTGCTGCTGCGCGGCCTGGAGTACGAGCTGGGCGGAGCCTCCAAGTTCCACTTCCCCACCACCTTCTTTATCGGTGGGCTGTTCTCCGGTTTGTCCGAGCACGGGCTGGAGAACGCGATCTACCTGGTCGCGATGGTGAAGATCGTGATCTCGTTCGCGTGGATGATCACCATCTCGCTGAACGCGACGATGGGCGTCGCCTGGCATCGGTTCACCGCCTGGCCGAACATCTGGTTCAAGCGCAAAGCCGACGGCGGTACGGCGCTGGGCGCGCTGCAGCCGATCATGATCAAGGGCGAGCCGATCGACTTCGAGAACATCGAGGAACTCGACGAGGACGCCGCACTCGGCGTCGGCAAGGTCGAGGATTTCACCTGGAAGGGCCTGCTCGACTTCACCACCTGCACCGAGTGCGGCCGCTGCCAGTCGCAGTGCCCAGCCTGGAACACCGACAAGCCGCTGTCCCCCAAGCTCGTGATGATGAACCTGCGCGAGCACGCCTATGCCAAGGCGCCGTACCTGCTGGCGTCTTCGGACGAGGAGCGGCAGTCGCTGCCAGACCTGGTGAAGGCCGAGGTCGAGCGCCCGCTGGTCGGATCCGCCGACGTCGCCGTCATCGACGAAGAGGCACTCTGGGCCTGTACGTCGTGTGGCGCGTGCGTGCAGCAGTGTCCGGTCGACATCGAACACGTGGACGCGATCATGGACATGCGGCGCTATCAGGTGCTGATCGAGTCATCCTTCCCGTCCGAGCTCAACGGGCTCTTCAAAGGCCTGGAGAACAAGGGCAATCCGTGGAACATGAATCCGTCCGGGCGGATGGACTGGGCCAAGGACCTGCCCTTCGAGGTGAAGCAGGTGGGTACGGACGTCCAAACGCTGGACGAGGTCGAGTACCTCTTCTGGGTCGGTTGCGCGGGTGCCTTCGAGGATCGCGCGAAGAAGACCACCCGGGCCGTCGCGGAACTGCTCGACCTCGCCGGCGTCAGCTTCGCCGTACTGGGTGACGGCGAGACGTGCACCGGCGACCCGGCGCGGCGAGCGGGCAACGAGTTCGTGTTCCAGCAACTGGCGCTGCAGAACGCCGAGGTGTTCAAGGAGACCGGTGCGAAGAAGGTCGTCTCCACCTGCGCGCACTGCTTCAACACACTGAAGAACGAGTACTCCCAGCTCGGCGTCGAACTGGATGTCATCCACCACACCCAGTTGCTGAACCGGCTGGTCCGGGAGGGCAGACTGACCCCGGTCGCGCCGACCGAGAGTGCCCTGAAGGGCCAGAAGATCACGTACCACGACCCGTGCTACCTCGGCCGCCACAACCAGGTGTACGACGCCCCGCGCGAACTGCTGGACGTCATCCCTGGGGCCGAGTTCGCCGAGATGCCGCGGAACCAGACGAAGTCGTTCTGCTGTGGCGCGGGCGGCGCGCGGATGTGGATGGAGGAGAAGGTCGGCACCCGGATCAACCTGAACCGGACCGACGAGGCCGTCGCGACCGGTGCGGACAAGATCGCCACCGGCTGCCCGTTCTGCCGGGTGATGCTGTCCGACGGCCTCACCGCCAAGCAGGCCGACGGCTCCGCCCGCGAAGAGGTCGAGGTCCAAGACGTCGCCCAACTCCTGCTCGCCTCCGTCAAACGCAGCTACTGAGGTCCTGTTCCAGGCTTGCGTCCGAAGAACCTGAGGTCAGCTGAGGTCACAGCCTCAGGTTTTTCGGACATAACAGTTCTGCAGGTTGCTGCAAGTCCGCTTCCCCGCGGCTGATCCAGGCCATAGGATCCGACGGCTTCATCCACTTGGGGAGGAAATCGTGAGAACTCGTAGTCGGCTCGCGGCCGCCGCGGTCGTGCTGCCGATCATGTTGGGGGTCGCTGCCTGTGGCGGCCAGCAGCAGGACCAGGCCAACGGCAACGTGCCGTCCACCCCCTTCTCGTCGACCACTGCGGCTCCGCCGAAGGCGGCGCAGTCGGTCGCCCACCTGAGCATGACCAGCTTCCTACCGGCCATGAACTCCGCTCTCGCCGGGCAGAAGACGTGGCGGACGACGGCGCGGATAACGGCCCGCGGCAAGACCATCATGACGATCAACGGGTTCCAGCAGGCCAAGCCCGTAGCGATGTCGATGGAGATGAGTGGCGAGGCCTTCAACGGCGGCAAGGCGCGGATCATCTTCGTCAACGGTTTCGTCTACGTCTCGATGCCCGGCCTCGCCCCGACCGGCAAGTACCTCAAGGTCGACACGAAGTCGTCCGACCCGGCAGTGGCGGGCTTCGGCTCGATGGTCGACAGCGCCGACCCGACCAGGACCTTCAAGGCGTTCGGCAGCGGGCTGCGCAACGTCAAATTCGTCCGGTCGGAGACGATCGACGGCCGCAAGCTGGATCGGTACGCCGTGACCGTCGACACCGCGACCGCCCTGCGTGCCCAGGGCAAGACTATGCCGGCCGGCGCCCCGAAGACGGTGGACTACACGCTCTGGATGGGGACCGACCACCTCGTTCACCGGATGTCCTTCGACATGTCCGGCGTCAGCATGCTGATGACCATGAACGAGTTCAACAAGCCGGTATCCATCAAGGCTCCCCCGGCCCGCAGCATCGTCACCCGCTGACCACCGCTGTCTCCTTGCGTCCGAGGAACCTTGGGTTATAGCCCCAGGTTCTTCGGACGCAACGGTTTTAGCGGAGGTAGGAGGCGCCGTTGAAGTCGACGACGGCGCCGCTGGACCAGCCCGCGACCGGCGAAGCAAGCCAGACGACGGCGGCGGCGACCTCCTCCGGCGTCGCCACCCGGCCGAACGGGCTCTGCGCGCGGATCGCATCCCCTCCCGGCCCGTTCAGGTCCCCGGCCATATCCGTGGCGATGAATCCGGGCGCGATTGACGTCACCGTGATGTCATGCGGCGCCAGTGCTACCGCCATCGACTGCCCGAAAGCATGCAACCCGGCCTTGCTCGCACCGTACGCGGGCACCTGCGGCTCGCCGCGGTAAGCGCCACGCGACCCCACGTTGACGATGGCGCCCCGTCTGATGCCGACCGCGGGGTCTTTGTCGAGCATCTGGCGGGCTACGCACCAGGTCAGATGCGCTGCCCCTTCCAGGTTGACCGCGAGCGTCCGCCGCCAGGCCGCCACCCATTCGTCGTACGACGTGTCCTCGAGCGGATGCCCGATCCGACGGGACCCTGCGACCGGCTCGTCCACGAACAGCGCGGCATTGTTCACCAGTACGTCGATCCGCCCGAGCGCTGCGGCCGATTCGTCAACCACAGCAGGGATTGCGGTCTCGTCACCAAGGTCACCGGTGACGATCGCATGACCGTCACCGGGTAGTCCTGCCAGCACCGCGCGGGCCTTGTCCACCGCGCCGCGGCAGTGCAGCACCACCCGATCCCCGGCGGCGGCGAAGGCCTTCGCGGTTTCGGCGCCAACCCCTCGCGACGCCCCCGTGACGAGCACGCCTCTCGACTCATTCACTGCATTGTCCCTCTCCTCGACTAGGCCCCATTCTGCCGCATCTACCCACCCTGACGCCGCCATTGCGCAACATTGACATCAAAGGAGGTTGACAGTGACGTCGTGATGACGTCACCATTGCGTCATGGAACTTGATCACTACCTCGAGTCGGTCCGCCGTAGCGTGCAGAACGCCACCGCGTTGGCCGACGACCAAACTCGCTCCGTGGCCGAACGCCTCGGGGCCACGCTGGATGACGCGGGCCGGCTGGCCCTCATCTCAGCCCTGTCCGACGCCGCCGGGGAGATCAGCCGCGAGCTGTCTCCCGGTTCGGTCGAGCTCCGGATGGCCGGCGGCCGCCCCGAGTTCGTGGTCACGCCGGCCCCCAGCCAGCTGACCGGTACCGATGACGACGACGACCTGGACGACATCGAAACCGACGACGCCGGCACCGACGAGTTCGCGCCGGAGGCCGACGAGCCGACCGCACGGATCACCCTGCGGCTGCCGATGTCGGTGAAGAACAAGGTGGACGAAGCCGCCAACGCCGAGGGCATCTCCTCGAACGCGTGGCTGATGCGCACCGTGATGACCGCCCTGACCGGCGATCGCGGCCGCCGCGCCGGCCCGGGTCGGCCGCCGCGTCCGCCGCGCCCGCCGCGCGGTGTGTTCGGTGCCGAGGGTGTCTTCGGTCCCGACGGACCGCTGGGACCTGACGGCATGTTCGGTCCGGACGGCGTCTTCGGACCCCAAGGGCCCTTCGGTCCGGATGGCGTCTTCGGACCCGACGGACCCCGCCGCGGAGAGCGCGGAGACCGCCGCGACCATGGCAGCCGGGACCGTGATCGGGGCCACCGCCGCAGCGGACGTGGCCCGGGCCAGCGGATGACGGGGTGGGCCCAGTGAACGACTTCGACCGCGAACTCACCGACAGCATCGACCGGGTCCGGATCGAGATCGGCTCGGGCCTGGTCGAGATCACCCCGACCGACGGCGACCAGACCCACGCCACTCTCGCGGTCACCAACGGAACGCCTGAGGACATCACCTTCAAGGTGAGCAGCGGCGAGCTGGTCGTCGAACTACCCAAGCAGCACCTTCGACGCGGCCCCGAGGTGCATGTGCGGATCCAGACGCCGGGCACCCTGAATGCCCGGATCAAGACGGGTTCCGGCGACATCGTCGCCGACACCTCCCTCGGCGAGGCCAGGCTGTCGACCGGCTCCGGCGATATCCGGGTCGAGCGGAGCGAGGGCGTCCTCGCGGCGAGCACCGGAAGCGGCGACATCCGGCTGCAGCACGCGGCCGCCCCGGTCCGGGCCAACACCGGTTCGGGCAACGTCGACATCAGCACGGCCGAGGCCCTGGTGGCCGCGTCCACCGGCTCCGGCGATGTCCGGATCGGGGACGCCAGCGGACCGGCCACGGTCAAGGTCGGCTCGGGTGACATCACCATCGAGCGGATCCGGGACCACTCGGTCGCGACCTCCGGCTCGGGCGACGTCCGGGTCGAGTACGCCGACGGGCCGAGCGTTCGGGCCGAGACCGCCCGGGGCGACGTCCAGATCGGCGTACCGGATGGCGTGCCGACCTTCCTCGACCTGAAGACGGTCACCGGCCAGATCCGGTGCGACCTCGAGCCCGGCACGCAGCCGGGCGAGGGCGAGCGCTCGCTGATGCTGCGGGCCCGCACCGTCTCCGGCGACATCACCGTCATCCGGGTCTGACCACCGCAGCACCACCAAACACCACGGAGTACTGCACTGCGCGCAACAGGCACCACGCGCCCATGCACCACGGCAACCACGGCAGCACGCAACACGGGACTAGGCACTCCAGCACCACCAAGCCAATAGGCCAGCACGGGGACCACTGAGGGGAGCAGCACGATGATCAACCAACACGAAGAGGTCGCGCGGTACCGAGTCGCCGAACAAGTCCGCGCGGCCGAGGCTCGCGCCCTGCGCGGAGATGACCGGGCCGCCCGTCGCGCGGCCGGTCCGAGCGGTCTCCGCCACGAGCTGGCGGGTGCCCTTCGCCAACTGGCGGATCGCCTCGAGCCGCAGCCGCGGCCACGGCGTACGGGGCTGTCGGTCGTCCGCTGAGGCGGACCTACGCACCTCAGCCGCCCGCTCCTGGTTTGCAGCTTGTGGCAACCCCCCAGACCTCTGACTGCTGCTAGCGTTCTCGCCGTCACTCTTGGTCGACCTGGGGAGTAAATCGATGTTGCGTCAGCTGTTCGCCGCCGCCGCCGCAGTCGTGCTGCTGGCGGGCTGCAGTGGCGGGGACAACCAGTCCGACTCGCAATCGGGGGACGGCGGCAAGTCCTCGGCCTCGACCCCGCCCACGCCCGCGGTGGCCTCTTTCGACCCGCCCAAAGCCTTCACCGCCGTATCCGCGATTGGGCAACCCAAGGGGCCGGGACTCTCCGCGTTCAACATCAAGGCCGGGATGGTCGGACCGGCCGCTGTCTTCGTCAGCCCGAACGGGATCAGCGGCTGGAACGTCGCGGGCCAGGCCGCCCCCTGGAACATCCCGGCCCAGGACGTGCCGACCACGACGACCGCGTCAGCCACGGACCCGATGGCCGTCCAACTGAACGGCAAGGAGGTCATCGCCGTGGCCTTCGACCAGCGGGCCCAGGGCAGCGGGACTCAGAAGGCCCGGCATCAGATCAACTTCCAGTGGATCGATCCCGTCGAGGGCAAGTCGCTCGCCCAGGTCATCGTCGACCTCACCCCGGCGCTCGGCCCGGACCAGGGCGGCAACAGAATCACCAGCCAGGTCTTCGACGCAGCCACCGGCCAGGTCGCGATCAGTATGTCGCCGGCATCCGATGCCCTGGCCAAGAAGGCCGGGAGCTTCACGGTCTACGCCGACCCCACGACCAAGAAGGGCACCGTGGTGCCGTTCCTCCGGGCCGGGGGCTTGCTCAACGGCGTCCTCACCGGGGTCAAGGGCACGAACCAGGAGGGCAGCAAGGACCTCTCGATCGCCCTCGTCGATGCGGTCAGCGGGACGGTCAAGAAGAACACCCCGATCGCGATGGACTACCTGGATACGCTCGGCTCAGGTCCCAAGCACGCCTACGTGTACGGCGACAGGTACGTGTCGGCACCGCCAGGCAAGATCGAGGGTCACTACAACAACTCCCTCTATTCCGTCGACCTGACCAGTGGCGCACTGCAGGAGGCCAAGGGGAAACCCGTTCCCGACGACAACACCTCCTACGCCTGCTGGTCGGACCAGGCGAGCGCCTTCGTCTGCAACGGCAAGAGCGCCAACGAGACCGTCGAGATCTTCGGGATGGACGACAAGACAGGCAAGAAGGCCTGGGGCTACACGAAACAGTCCAGCAGCCGGGTGGTCCCGGAGATCACCACTGCTTTCCACGGCCTGGTGTACGTACAGGCTGAGACCATTCCGGTCCTGCTGGACGCCACCACCGGCCAGGACGTGCCGACGCCGTCCCCGACGCCGGCTGGCGGTGCCACTCCTACGGGCGGCGCCACCTCTACGGATGGCTCGTCACCGACCGACGGCAGCACTCCGACCGACGGCACCTCACCGACTGCCGGCTCGTCGTCATCGCCGGGCGCGGGCAGCGGGGATGGGTCGGGCCTGTCGCTGTACGACGGCACGCGGATGTCGCCGGTGATGGTCTCCCAGTACGGCGGCGCCCACCTGCAGGAACCCGGTCAGTACGACTTCGGCAACGAGACGATCCTGGTGGTGCTGAAGGCCACCGCCTGACGCTGACCTGACCGAAGGGTCCGGCAATTCGGTTCTTGTTCCCTCAGATGTCGGTGCGGTGGAAGTTCTTGTACGAACGGGAAGGAGTCGGCCCGCGTTGCCCTTGGTAGCGCGAGCCGTACTTCGCCGAGCCGTACGGGTGCTCGGCGGGTGAGGACAGCCGGAAGAAGCACAGTTGGCCGATCTTCATCCCCGGCCAGAGCTTGATCGGCAGTGTCGCCACATTCGACAGTTCCAGCGTCACGTGCCCGGAGAACCCCGGGTCGATGAAGCCCGCGGTCGAGTGCGTGAGCAGCCCGAGCCGGCCCAGCGACGACTTGCCCTCCAACCGCGCGGCTACGTCGTCCGGCAACGACACCATCTCGTACGTCGAGCCCAGCACGAACTCACCGGGATGGAGGATGAAGGGATCATCGCCCTCCGGTTCCACCATCCGGGTCAGGTCGGGCTGCTCCTCGGCCGGATCGATGTGCGGGTACTTGTGGTTCTCGAACACCCGGAAATAGCGATCCAGCCGTACGTCGACACTCGACGGCTGCACCATCGCAGCATCGAACGGGTCCAACTGGACCCGCTTCGCATCGATCTCGGCCAGGATGTCGCGGTCGGAGAGCAGCACGAACGCAACTTACCGCAGCGTGCTGCCGCTCCGCCCTGTCCCGTGGCCCTCCGGAGCCCTCAGCTCTCCGGAGTGCCTCAGCTACGGGCCTCCGGCAACGTCACCCGGCGACCTTGTTGAACTTCGCCACCTGGCTCGCGAACGTCTTGACCTGGGCCGGCGACCAGTCCTTGAGCAGGTCCTCGATCACCTTGTGACGCTTCTTCCGTGCGGCGGCCAGCTTGCGCTTGCCGCTCGGGGTGAGCGTCAGCAAGGTCGCCCGCGCGTCGGACTTGTCCGCTGCCCGGCGAAGCAGTCCCTGCTCCTCCAGTCGCGCACAGGCCCGGCTGACCGGTCCCTTGTCCACCTCGAGCGCCGCCACCAGGTCGGCCATCCGCACCGGTGCGAGTTCCTCGACGTGGTTCAGCAATGCGTACTGCGCCGGCTCCAGGTCCGGATGTGCCTCGTCGGACAGCGTCCGCTGCAGACCACGCAGCCGGCGCCCCAACGTCACGAGCTCGTTCTCCAGGTTGTCCAGCGCTGCGTTCGAATCAGTTGCCACCTGTGCACCCCTTCTCCTCAGTTGCCCCGCAACCATCTTGTCCGGTCCAGGCAAGGACCGCATCCTCACGTTGCGTCGAATGTTGCCCCCGGCAACGCGCTCTAATCTGCCAGAAGATAACGAACCTGCCCAGTTGTCGGCGCGCCGCCTCCCGAAACCCGCGCTCCGGGCCCCCCTGCAAACCCTGACGACCACCGGGTATGATCCTTCGGACTGCTCGCCTCACGGCAGCAGCGCCGCGGGTGTAGTTCAATGGCAGAACATCAGCTTCCCAAGCTGACAGTGCGAGTTCGATTCTCGTCACCCGCTCCAGCTCAGATCAGGCTCCTGACCTGCGAAAAGGGCGCCGCCTCCGAGCTGGAGGTTGCGCCCTTCGCTCACTCGGCCAGCCGTTCGTGCAATCTCCGTGCCGATCAGCCAGCCTCGACCAGCGCTCCCGCACCGTCATCGTCCGGCTCCTCATCGTTGCCCTCTGCGCTTGGTCGGATTGCCCGCAGGCATGCGTCCAGACCTTGCGCGATTGCCTTGTCGGCCTGGGCGGTGGCGTGCTGGTAGATGATCGCGGCGTTGATGCTGTCGTGCCCCATCCGTGCCATGAGGTCCTTAGTGCTGTTCGCCGACGACGCCGCAAGGGTGTTGCCGGTGTGGCGGAGGTCGTGGAAGTGCACCCCCCCGCCCAGTCGATGCTGGATGACGCGACCGCCGCTGCCAGTCCTGCTTGCGGCCGGCGAACAGCTCGACGATCGTTGCTACTGCATTCCGCCAGTCGACCAGGAGATTGAAGTTGCTCCGCCTAATGGCGGCTTCCTTCGGACCGGTGATGACGAGCGCGTCACGTCCCGGCCCGGTGTACTTCCTCATGTGTTCTGCAATCTCGTCCAGGATCGCTGACGGGAGAGACACCGTGCGTAGACCGGCCCGCGACTTCGGCGGTCCGAGGACCATGCCTTGCCCCTTGGCCTCGGAGTAGGCCTGCCGCACGCAAACGGTGCCTCGGGCAAGGTCGATGTCCCTTCGCTCAAGAGCGGTGACCTCTCCGAACCGGGGGCTCGCGAACGTCGCGACGATAATGAGCATTCGCTGTCGCTCCGGTATCTGCTCTGCTAGCGCACATACCTGCTCAAGAGTCAGCACGGGCCGTTCGCTCGGCCGCTCCGTGCCGGCGCCTGAGACACGGCACGGATTGCGCTTGATGAGCTCGTCATCCACGGCAGTCATCAGAACCGCCCGCAGTAGGCGGTAGGCCTTCGCGACCATGGTCGGCGAGATGCCCCGTTGTGCCCGATCTTCGCAGCGCTGCGAACAACTCTGCGTGTGCTTGTCTGCGAGCAGATCGTGACGCCAGTGGCGCACCATCGCCGGGGTCATGTCGACCAGATCGACCTTGCCGAATGCCGACTTGAGATACCGGCCATAGAGCCATCGGTACAACTCCCCGGTGCGAGGCCTTAGCTTAGGTTCGGCCGCTGCGCGATCCAGCGCTTGGCGTACGAGCCGAACGGCTCTTTGCCGCGGCCCGCACTCGCGTCCCCCGGTCGGGTCCTTCGATGATCGTGCCGACCGTCTCTATGCCAGAAACGTACGGAAGCTGCGGCAACCCGGCACGGTGGTGACCCGCGG
>JAWWOY010000555.1:0-6859 GCA_033851195.1 Kribbellaceae bacterium
GGGGCACTCGTGAACTTGGCCAGCCCGCGCAGACCGCCGGCCATCGCGCTGGTGACCAGGACCGCGGCGACTCCACAGTCCAGTGCCCAGCGCAGCTGCTCCAGCGCCGGCTCCGTCCGGCCTGCGATGGCCGCATCGGCGACGGCGAAGCTCGTCACCTCGGCCCGGCCGCCGAAGTACCGCCCGATCAGCTCCGAACTGATCGGGTCACCACCCGCATCCGACACCAGTTGCGAGCAGGCTCCCGCGAGCGCCCGCAGGTCGTGCCCGACGGCGTCGACCAGCGCGGCCGCACCCCGCTCGTCGATGTTGCCGCCCAGGAGCCGGATCTCGCCGGCGACGAACTGCGGCAGCTCCCATGTCTTCGGCGCGGTCGCGACCACCTCGGTCACGGACGCCTTACGCAGCTTGTCGAGGACGGCCTTGCCCTTCTGACCGCCCGAGTGGACCAGCACCACGAGCACGTCGTCCGAGGGCGATCCCGCATAGTCGACCAGGTGCGGGACCATCTCGGTCGGCAGGTTCTCCAGCCCGCGCAGCACCAGCGCGCGCTCGGCCGCGAACAGCGAAGGGCCGGTCAGCTCGGCGAACACGCCGACGTCGAGCTCGGCCGCCGTCAGCTCGGTGACCTCGATCTCGGCGCCGCCCAACGAGGCGGCGGCGATCGCGGAACGGACGGCACGGTCGGCGAGGAACGTCTCGGTGCCGGTGACGAGCAGGACGTCACCCAGCTTGGGCGCGGAGTTCTTTCGAGCAGCCATAACGACGGCCAGCATGCCACGCACGACCGACATTCGTCGCGCTGCCTCATTGCCGCCGCCCCTCCCTTGCCAGGGCGAGCCGGCCGTCGGTCCGGACGACAGCCACCGAGCCACTGGTATCGGTCCGGGCGACCGTCATGCCCGCTCTTGTCAGCAGGTCGAGAGTGCGCGGCGCCGGGTGCCCGTAGTCGTTGTCGACGCCCACCGAGATCAGCGCCAGCCGTGCCCGCGTCGCCGTCACGAAGGCCGGGTCCTGCCGGCCCGAGCCGTGATGAGGCACCTTGAGCACATCGGCTCGCAGGTCGGCCCCGCTGGCGACGACGGCTTGTTGCGATTCTGGTTCGAGATCGCCACTCAGCAGGATCCGCAAGCCGGACGCTTCGACCATCATCGCGATGCTCGCGTTGTTCTCTGGTGATCCCTCGTCCGTTGGGGTAGCCGAGGAAACCCCTGACCCGGGCACAGCAGGCACGCGGGCCGGCCACAGCGCCGTCCAGGCGATCGGCCCCACTGTGCGCCGCTCGCGATAGCTGACGTTCCGGACCGGCACGCCGTGCAGGGCCGCCAACTGGATGACCCGCTTGTACTCGGCCGGCGGCGAGAAGTAAGGGGTGACCTCGATCTCGTCCACCTTCCGGCCCCGCAACACCCCGGCCAGCCCGCCGGCATGGTCGGCATGAAAATGAGTCAGCACCACGACAGGCACAGAGCGAACGTCGAGCTCTCGCAGGCAGCGATCAATCGCCTCCGGCGCCGGTCCGGTATCGATCACCACCGCGGCATTAGGCCCCACCCGTAGCACCAGCCCGTCGCCTTGGCCCACATCGCAAGCCACCAGCACCCAGTCGCCGGGCGGCCAGCCGATCGAGCCGACCGGGCGAAGCACGACCACAGCGAGCAGAACCACGGCCAGCACCATCGCGATCGGTCGGGCGAGCACCCGGTGCAGCCCGACGACCAACGCCAGGCAGAGCAACGTCAGTACACCGACGCCGATCAGGGTCGCCGGCCAGGCACTAGCCGCCCCCGGCAGATTCGCACCCTCCGTCGCAACGAGGATGATCCACCGCGCCGGCCAACCTGCCAGCCATCCCGCGAGCCGGGCCAGATCCGCGCTGAGCAAGGCGATCCCGGCCGCCCCGAACCCGAGGATCGTCGCCGGGCCGACGGCTGGGCCTGCCAGCAGGTTGGCCGCAACCGCCACCAGCGACACCTGACCCGACAGCCACGCCACCACCGGCGTACAGCCGATCTGGGCAGCGAGCGGGCAGGAGATCGCCTCCGCAAGGCGTCGCGGAAGCCAGGTCGCCAGGGCGTCGCACCATGCCGGTCCGAGCAGCACGATGCCGGCCGTCGCGAGCACCGAGAGGGCGAAGCCGGCCGATCGAGCCAATGACGTGTCGAGCAACAACAGCGCAAGAACAGCGACGGACAAGCTGCGCACCGCTCGACGTCGTCCACCCGAGGTCATAGCGGCCAGAGCCACCAGGCCCATCGCGGCAGCTCGCAGCACACTCGGCTGCGGCCTGGCGAGCACCACGAACACGACCACCATCGCCAGACCGACAGCGGTCAGCCCTCGCGCCCGCACCCCGAGCAGCCTGGCCAGCGGCAGCACGAACGCGAGCAGCAGCGTCAGATTCGTCCCGGAAACTGCTGAGAGGTGGGTAAGCCCGGTGATCTTGAAGTCCTCGGCCAGCTCCCCCGGCAGGCCGGACTCGTCACCCATCACCAAGGCCGGAACGAGGCCCCGGACCTCCTCGGGTTCTGACTGCACCGACTCCCTCAGCCCGGCGCGCACCCGCTCGGCAGCCCGCAGCCACCAGGCCGGCTGATCTAGTGCACGCGGCGCCGCGCGCGCCGAAAGAACTGCAGCCACATCAGACCCGGCGTCGACTGGCCCGAGCCTGCCCTTCGCTTCGACCTCTTGCCCGAACCGGACCTGCTGCCACTGCTGCGACCCGATCACCAGCACCGGCGTTCGCACGCTCGTCGTACTGCCGCGACCCGTGACCTGCTCGACAGTCCCCCGCACCACCACGTACGGCGGCTGCCGATTCCCCGGGCTCGTCCGCAATGACGGGTCGCTGTCGATCGTCAGCCGAACAGTAACCGCTGCCTCTGTCGCAGCCAGTTCGGTCACCGGCCCGGAGCGCAACGTCTGCACATGCAACGCCGACGCAAAGGCCATCGCGGTCACCACAGCCACGAGGCCGAACCCAGTAACGAGCAGCTGCCGGACTCGGTCCAACCCATTGACCCGCACCAGTCGCCAGCGCGCCAACAGGACAACCAGCGCTGCCAACCCGCAGGCGCCCGTCAGGACCCCGATCAGCGGCCGCTGCGGCACCAGGATGATCGCGGTAAGCCAGCCGACCGCCGCCGGCAACAGCAGCCGCGCATCAACCCCAGACCTCTCCTCAGACGCGGACATGGGGCTTCAGCGATTCGAACTTCTTCTCGCCGACCCCGCTGACCTCCTGGAGCTCGTCCACCGAGGTGAAGCGGCCGTGCTCGGTCCGCCAGTCGACGATTCGCTGAGCCAGGACCGGACCCACCCCGGGCAGATCCTCCAGCTGAGCCACGGTCGCGGTGTTGAGGTCGACCTGCCCACCGGCGGGCAGACCACCCGGGCTGACCGGGCCCGTCGGCGTACCGACGGGGGCGCCACCCGGCACGCCGACCAGGATCTGCTCCCCGTCGGTTACCTTGCGAGCGAGGTTCAATCCGGTCAGGTCGACACCAGGCAGGGCTCCACCGGCGGCGGCCAGCACATCGGCGACCCGCGCGCCGGCCTTGGCTCGGACCAGCCCTGGCCGGCGAACCTTGCCCGCGACATCGACGACCACCAACTGCGCCGAAACTGACGGCGACGAGCCCGGTGT
Organism: Kribbellaceae bacterium; assembly: GCA_033851195.1. Lineage (GTDB taxonomy): Bacteria > Actinomycetota > Actinomycetes > Propionibacteriales > Kribbellaceae > Kribbella. The sequence goes on from JAWWOY010000555.1 coordinate 3,647, forward strand.
CGGCTGCCCGCTGGGTTGCACCACCGGCGAGCCCGACACGATGCCCGCTGCAGGTTGCACGTCCGGCACCGGCTCTGGTCGAGCGTGGACGAGGGACCAGAGCGCCCACCCCAGACCGACCACCAGCACTGCCACGACGACGGCGACGTGCCGCGGGGCGAGCGCCCATCTACTCCCCCGCAGCCGCTCCGGCAGCACCGACTCAGGCACCCAACCACCTCGCACCACCTCGTCGCTCCCCATCTCGTCGCTCCCCGTCTCGCCGACCGCAGGATCCACCGCCGGCGACCCCTTCGGAACCCAGCCGGGCGGCCCGCTCGACTCACGGCGTACGGGCGTGAGCGACGCGGCGTTCAACCGGGCCAGGGCATGCTGGCGCTCGCCCGGGTCGGGCGCTGGGGTACGGCGTGACACCTTCATGCGGGGGAACATATGAGCGATCCGCCTTCGCGACGGATCGACCTCCCACCCTGGGGATAACTCAGTGCGGGGCGACCACGACCGCGAGCATGCCTGGGCCGACGTGGGCACCGATCACCGCGCCGACCTCGCGCAGGACCACCTCGTCCGCAAGCGGAAGACGTTCGGCCAGACCGTCGACGAGTGTCTGCGCCTTGTCCAGGTTCGCCAGGTGGTGGACGGCCAGTTCGACCGGACCATCGCCCGCGCGCTGCACCGCGATGTCAGCCAGCCGGGCGATCGCGCGGCTGGAGGTGCGGACCTTCTCCAACGGCACGATCCGGCCGCCGCTGATGGTGAGCAGCGGCTTGACCGCGAGCGCCGTACCGAGCACCGCCTGAGCGGCGCCGATCCGGCCACCCCGGCGGAGGTACTCCAACGTGTCGACATAGAAGTACGACGACACCGCGGCCATCCGGGCCCGGGCGACGGACTCGACCTCGGCCTGGTCGGCGCCCGCCGCAGCCGCCCGCGCCGCAGCCAGCACCGGGAAGCCCAGGCCCATGCCGAGGGAGCGCGAATCGATCACCCGGACCGGGATCCGCGACTCCTTCGCACCGATCATCGCGGCCTCGAAAGTGCCTGACATGTCCCCGGACAAGTGGATGGACACCACCGACCTGGCCCCCGCCGCGGCACATTTGGCGTACGTGTCGGCGAAGGATTGCGGCGCGGGCCGGCTGGTCGATACCGGTGTGAACGTCCGGAGCGCCTCGGCCACTGCCTCCGAACTGGTCGCCCCGTCGTCGTACGCCGTCCCGTCGATCACCACCTGGAGCGGTACGACGGTCAGCGGGTGCCGGAGCACCTCGAGCGCCGACAGACCCGCGGTGGAGTCGGTGACGACGTGTACTGGGGCTGACATGGAGCGAGGTTACCGGACAGTTCTGGTCGGTGGCCGGTGCCAGACTGCGGAGCATGAACGAGACCAGTGACCAACTCACCGAACTGCAGCAGTTGCTGGACGCGGCGCACGAGCAGTCGACCCAGCACCTCCGGAGCATCGTCACCCCGGAACGCACGCTGACGGCAACGGATCTCGTCCAGTTGTTGACCGGCATGTGCACGCTCAACCTGGCCACGGTGACGGCGAAGGGTGAGCCACGGATCAGCGCGGTGGACGGCCACTTCCTGAACGCGCGCTGGGTGTTCACCACGTCCGGCTCGGCGGCGAAGGCCCGGCACCTGCGGGCCAGGCCGGCCGCGAGCATCTCGTACGTCGACGGCGAGCGGATCGGCGTGTTCAGCCACGGGCAAGTGGAGTTCCTGACGCCGGAGCATCCGGAGTTCGCCGGGATCGAGGCGCACCTGGTGGCCCATTACGGCAGTTCACCGTCCAGTTGGGCCGACGACATCGCGTACTGCCGGCTGCAGCCGAGCTGGATGGTGGGTTATGCCTTCGACAAGGCCGCCTTGCTCGCTCCCGAATAGGCCACGGCGAGATGGCGGCCAACCCCTCCAGTAGCCTCCACCTCGCCGATAGCTGGGCCCCGGGAGGCCCCAGCGGCTGACCCACCGGCTTGCCCGTGTCAGCCGGACCAGCACTCGTCCCCTGTGTCGTGTGCCTGGCCACTGCTGGGACCCCGTCCCGGGCCCGCCCTGACGGCCGGCCCGGTGAGGCAGAACAGTTCGCACGAGTCAGCACCCGGAGATCTCGGCAGCCGTTCGGTGCCCCCACCGTCCAGCCGCCGGATGTCCTCCGCGTCGCCTGCTCCAGACTCGAAGTGGTTTCCGGCAGTCCGGCGAGCTGTGCTGCCCTCGACACAGTCGCCGCCCCATTCCCTGCCCGTAAAGCCGAGCCCGGCATCGGATCTCTGACTCGTGGAACCGTCCTACGGCTGTAATTCTTGACCAGCCGGACTATCAGGACGAGGCAGAAGAACCGGCAGTTAACCGGCAGCTTCCGCGGATCCGCGTCAGGACAGGGCAGTCAGTACGTCGTCTGCCAGCCGGCGGACCGCCTGGGCCGGATCCGGCTCGGGCCAGCCCTCAGCCATCGCGGTGCCAGCGGAGACGTCCTGAAGCATGGTCCACGCAGTGGGGAGCATCGGCGGGTCCATGGTCTGCTGCCAGGCCAGCAGTTGCCCGCAGAGCTCGTCGCCTTGCTCGTCGTGTCCGAGTGCACGTAGCACTGCCACGGCCTCGGGCAGCACGTCGAGGAGATAGACGGCCCGGCCCTCAAGGACCAGACGGTTCACCGCGTCCCGGATCGAGAGTCGTGCCTGTTCCAGGTCGTCGGCTTGCCGGGCCAGACGGCTCCGGTAGACCATCACCTGGTAGTCGAAGTAGCCGCGGTGGCCGCGGATGTCTGCGTCGGCTTCGTCGATCAGTACCCGGGCCCGCTCGTAGTTGCCGGCCTGGAACTCCACCATCGCCAGGCAGCCGGCCACCTTGGTCCGCTCGGGGTCGTCCGAGGCCTGGCTTTTGCGGGCCAGCTCAGCCCATCGACGAGCCTCCCCCACGTTGCCTAGCTCCAGGTCGACCCTGCTGAGAGCCATGTAGGCGGTTTCGTCCGGATAGACACCAGGGTTGACCAGCGCGGCCTCCCAGGCGAGCAGCAGCTCCTTGGCCTCAGGCAGCCGGCCCCACCGCGCCAAGGCAAGACCACAGGTCGCCTGCACAGTGACCGAGCGCTGCAAGTTGTCGTGCTTACGTGCATCCGCGACCAGCGCCGGGATGTCGGCCAAGCTGACCGTGTCCAGCAGCAGCGAGCCGGACGACACCCAGCCGCCTCTGGCCATCAGGCCCATCTCC
>JAWWOY010000563.1:0-12109 GCA_033851195.1 Kribbellaceae bacterium
CGCCTAGGCTGGGGGACGATGACGACGCTCTTCTCACCAGACGAACTCCCGATGCCGCTCGAGGAGCCCAAGAAGCACCGGACCGACCCGGAGTCGCTGCTCGAGGGGCTGAACCCGCAGCAGCGGGCCGCTGTCGTGCACGCCGGCCAGCCGCTGCTCGTGGTGGCCGGTGCCGGCTCGGGGAAGACGCGGGTGCTGACCCGGCGGATCGCCTATCTGCTGGCGGCGCGGGACGCGCACCCCGGCTCGATCCTGGCGATCACCTTCACCAACAAGGCCGCTGCCGAGATGCGGGAGCGGGTGGTCGATCTCGTCGGCAACAGGGCGAAGCTGATGTGGGTCTCGACCTTTCACTCGTCCTGTGTCCGCATCCTGCGTCGCGACATCAAGCGGTTCGGGATCAGTTCGACGTTCTCGATCTACGATGACACCGACTCGCGCCGGCTGATGACACTGGTCTGCCGTGAGCTCGATCTGGACGTGAAGCGGTACAACCCGCGCGCCGTGCTGAACTGGATCTCCACCCAGAAGAACGAGCTGATCGACTACGAAGCCGCCGCGGCCAAGGCGTCGAACCACCTCGAGGAGACCTACGCGGAGTGCTACAAGCTCTATCAGGAGCGGCTGGCGCAGGCGAACGCGCTGGACTTCGATGACCTGCTGATGACCACGGTCAACCTGCTGCAGGCCTTCCCGGAGGTCCGGGAGTACTACCGGCGCCGGTTCCGTCACGTGCTGGTCGACGAGTACCAGGACACCAACCACGCGCAGTACACGCTGATCCGCGAGCTCTGCGCCGAGGATGAGCCGGGCGCGGGGCCCGCCGTACCGCCGGCGGAGCTGATGGTGGTCGGCGACGCGGACCAGTCGATCTACGCCTTCCGAGGCGCGACGATTCGCAACATCCTCGCCTTCGAGGAGGACTTCGCCGACGCCGAGACGATCCTGCTGGAGCAGAACTACCGCTCCACCCAGACGATCCTGACCGCGGCCAACGCGGTGATCAGCCGCAACGAGGGCCGCAAGGCGAAGAACCTGTGGTCGGACTCCGGCCAGGGCGAGCAGATCGCGGTGTACGTCGCGGACAACGAGCACGACGAGGCCCAGTTCGTCGCGGACGAGATCGACCGGCTCACCGACGCGGGTGACGCCAAGCCCTCGGACGTGGCCGTCTTCTACCGGACCAACGCACAGTCCCGGGTGTTCGAGGAGGTGTTCATCCGCACCGGCCTGCCGTACAAGGTGGTCGGCGGGGTGCGCTTCTACGAGCGCAAGGAGGTCCGCGACGCGCTGGCCTACCTGCGGGTGCTGGTGAACCCGGAGGACACTGTCTCGTTGCGCCGGATCCTGAATGTACCCAAGCGCGGCATCGGCGACCGGGCCGAGGCGGGCATCGACGCGCTGGCCCTGCGCGAGCGGATCTCCTTCTCCGCCGCCCTGCGTCGCGCCGACGAGGCACCGGCGATCGCCAGCAGATCCGTGAACGCGATCAAGGCCTTCCTGGAGATCCTGGACGAACTGCAGGCGATGGTCGACTCCGGTGCACCACCGGACGACATCCTCGACGTCGCGCTGCACCGCTCCGGGTACCACGACGAGTTGGTGAAGTCGACGGATCCGCAGGACGAGACCCGGCTGGAGAACCTGGACGAGTTCATCTCCGTGGCCCGTGAGTTCGTCGAGGCCGCGGCTGCCGCCGGGGAGCCTGCCGACCTCGGCGCCTTCCTCGAGCGGGTCGCGCTGGTCGCCGACGCGGACCAGATTCCCGACCAGGGCGATGACGGCGGCGTGGTCACGCTGATGACACTGCACACCGCCAAGGGGCTGGAGTTCCCGGTCGTCTTCCTGACCGGCATGGAGGACGGCGTCTTTCCGCACTCCCGCTCGCTCACCGACATGAAGGAGTTGGAGGAGGAGCGCCGTCTCGCGTACGTCGGGATCACCCGGGCCCGGCAGCGGCTGGCGATCTCCCGCGCGGCCGTGCGGAGCGCCTACGGAGCCCCACAGCACAACCCGCCATCACGGTTCCTCGAGGAGATCCCAGCCGAGCTGCTCGACTGGCGCCGCGACGAGTCCGCCATCACCCGCTGGTCCGGCACCGGTACGTCGGGCGGCGCGCGCGGTGTCACCAGCCGGTACGAGCCACCCCGGCGTACGGCCTCGGACAAGCCGGTGATCAGCCTGAACCCGGGGGACCGGGTGGTGCACGACACCTTCGGCATGGGCACGGTCGTGGTGGTCCGTGGCGAGGGTCAGCAGGCCCAGGCCGACATCGACTTCGGCTCCGAGGGCGTCAAACGACTACTGCTCCGCTACGCCCCGGTCGAGAAGATCTGACCCGCTCAGGCCGCCGGCGTACGTCATCCAAGATGGCAAATCTGCTGCGGCATCCGGATTGGGCGTTGCGGTTTGGCCGGCGGCTGCGACAATCAGTGTCTCGGACCCCGGACGAAGGCCTCCGCTTATGCCCAAGGCGCCAGGAAGTACGACTCGCCGGATCATCCTGGCTGGTGCGAACCCGGGCCTGCGGCTGTTCAACACCGAGGGGCAGGTGACCGCGTTCGCTTCCATCTGGATGGTCGACTGGTCCGTCCGCGGCGCCGGGACGGCAATCGTCGTGTGGCACGACGGCGTGGTCCGGGTGGTCTCCGGTGATGTCGACCTGGCTTCCTGGCTGGAGCGCTACTTCGTCCGGTCGTTCCTAGAGGTCCAGGGCCTGGCGTGGCCTGAGCCGGTGGTGGAGCGCGACCTGGTCCAGGTCTCGATGAACCTGGCCGACGGGCTCAGCGCCAAGGCTGCCGATATCCGGATCGAGATGGGCGGCGTGCTGGACCGCCGCCTGTTCGCCACCGACCACTTCCGGCTCGACGAGATCGACCACAGCCTCAGCGTGCTGATCGCCCCGGTCCGCTCGGCCGCGCTGACCATCGGCGGCGAGTCGATCCCTGGCTTGGTCCACGTCGACGGCAGCCCCGATCGCCCCTCCTCCTCGGCCTTCCTCACCTCCGCCGAAGTCTGGCGCCGCTGACAAACTCGGCTCCTCGGACAAAGCAGTCGGGACCAGGGACACGCTATTTCTTGTCCGAGGTCTCCGGGACGTGGCCGAGGTCTCCGGACGTGGCTGCGGCCTCAGCGGCCGATCCAGGCCATTGCGCGGGGGCATTGCCGGGGGAACCAGTAGTCGGGGGCGCGGTCATAGCCGACGGCCCATACGTAAGGAGTTCGCTCCAACGACGTCGCGGCGACGTGCGGGCGGAAGGTGACGATCGTCGGGTCCTCGGAGAAGTGCAGGACTTCACCGGCAGCCGGACGCATGCGGGGCAGCATAGTGGTCGGCACCACTCAGTGCTGCCTCCACGGGGATGGCCAAGCGATTGAGCCGGGCCGGGAGCTCAGTGGATCAGGGGTTCAGGCCGTGCTCGCGGAGCCAGGGCATCGGGTCGACCGGGTCGCCGCCGTGCGGGCGGACCTCGAAGTGCAGGTGCGGTCCGGTCGTGTTGCCGGTGACGCCGACTGCGCCGACCTGGTCGCCGGCATACACGGTCTCGCCGGGCGACACGGTGAACTTCGACATGTGGTTGTACCAGGTCTCGGTGCCGTCTTCGTGCCGGATCCGGACCTGCCGGCCGTAGGCACCGGCGAACTGGGCGCTCAGCACGACACCCTTCATCACGCTGTAGATCGGGGTGCCGATCGGGGCGGCGAAGTCGGTGCCGGTGTGGGTGCGGGCCCAGCGGCCGCCGCCCTGACCGAAGGTGGCGGTGATGTGGTAGCCGGAGATCATCATGACGCAGCGGGTGGCGGAGGTGCGGAGTGCCTGCTCGGCCTTGAGTTGGGCGGCCTTGGTCTTGGCGAGCGCGGAGGCGCGCTGCACGGTCAGTGCCCGGGTGGCGTCCAGCTTGGCGGCGCGGGCCTTCGCGGTCCGGTCGGCCGCGGCTTGCTTCTTGCTCGCGGTGCTCTGGGAGAGGTCGACCCGGGAGGCATCCCTGGTGGCGAGCTGACGGCGCTCGATCCGCGCGGTGGTGACCGCGGAGAGCTCGCTCTGGCCCAGGTTGAGCGCTGCCATGTTGATCGCGGCGTTCGCCTGGGTCGGCGAGGCCAGCGAGCTGTGACTGAAGCCGACAGCGCCCGCCGCTGCCGCGAGGGCAGCGGTCAGACCAATGATCTGGGTACTACCTGGGGTGTTACGCCGGGCTACACGATGCTTCGCACTGTGACGCCCCGCGTCTGGCTGACGCGCAGCGTTGCCTGGCGTGACGCGGCTGGCCGCGGCACGGTGCTGGGACACAACGTGGCCTTTCGGTCACAGGGGAGGGGCACTGTCCGCTCCCGGAAGGTTTGTTTCCCACGGGGGCTCATGCACCATAACGGATGGGTCACGAGCCTACAAACCCTGCCACGCACTTTTTTGCGTTCCCTTCACGAAACTTCTGCATGAGCGCCTGCACGTGCATCTTCAAGAGCCCCTGCGAAGCGGGCAGGCCGAGGCCGCGGATCAGGCGACCGTGTCCTGCTCGTCGGGGTTCGACAGCGCAGCCGCGATCTGGTGCACCACCTCGCCGTGGAACGGCAATGAGAGGTGACCCACGCCGCGAACCCTGACATTGGTAGCTGTCAGGTCCGGATGACTGATCCGGGCCCGGCGTTGCGGCACGATCAACTGGTCGACGTCGCTGTAGAAGGCCAGGAACCGCGTCTGGCATCCCGGCGCCGGTTCGGCAAGTTCGGCCATCAGTTCGCTGTCGGGCCGGACCTGCTTCACCAGTGGCCAGGGCAGCAGCCGCGCGGCCATGGTGCCCTGGTGCGGCGTACCGAGTGTGACGCAGGTGTGTACTCGCTCGTCGCCGCCGAGCCGCTGCACGTAGTACCTGGCGATCAGGCCGCCGAGGCTGTGCCCGACCACGTGGATCCGTTCGAAGCCGGACTCCTTGCAGAGTGCCTCGATCTCCTCGCCCATCCGTTCCGCCGTACTCCGGACGTCGGATGTGAGCGGCGAGTACGAGAAGGTGCGGATCCGGCTGAACCCGCGGCGGAGCAACTGCCGTCGCATCAGCGCGAAGACCGTGTGGTTGTCGACGATTCCGTGCGCCAGCATGATCGGCGTATCGGCGGCCCGGACATCGTTCGTCACCAGACTGCGCTGGGCCGGAGTGAGTCCGCTGAGGTTGAGCCGGTCGATGCGAGCCTCCGCGCTGCCGACCAAGCCGACCACGCCGAGCGGATACATCGCGAGATGGGTCGTGAACCAGCCGAGCTCCACCGCGGCGCCTTGCAGCACCCGAGGTGACAACGCCGAGCGGGCGCCGTACTTCAGTCCCTCGAGTGCCTCCCGGATGCTGCTTCGGGCAGCCTGTTCCGAGAGTTCAACCGTGCGACCCGGGTCCTGCATCGGGTCCGACTCGCCGATGGCCTGTGCGCCCATGGCACTCCTCACTCCATCGAACCCCCCCCGTGCATATACCACTGGTCCGATACTTTGGACGGTAACCGATTCCCGGCTCGCGTGGCCGGGAACACGGCATGTTGTGTCTTATCCGTAAGGTTCGGCTCGGATAGCCTGCGAGCAGTTGGCGAGCAGTTGTACAGGGCACGACCAGCGCCCGAGAACCGGAGGCCACGCATGCCACCCACGAGCCCACTGCGAGTAGTCGTCGCCAAGCCTGGACTGGACGGGCACGACCGGGGCGCGAAGGTGGTCGCCCGGGCGCTGCGCGACGCCGGCATGGAGGTCATCTACACCGGCCTGCACCAGACCCCGGAGCAGATCGTGGAGACGGCGATCGCCGAGGACGCGGACGCGATCGGCCTGTCGGTTCTGTCCGGCGCCCACATGACGCTCTTCAAGAAGGTCCGCGAGCTGCTCACCGAGCGGGAGGCCGACGACATCGTGGTGTTCGGCGGCGGCATCATCCCCGCGGCGGACCTGCAGCCGCTGGCGGAACTCGGCGTACACAGGATCTTCACCCCGGGAGCGACCACCGTGGAGATCGTCGACTGGGTCCGCGGCCATGTCGGTGACGCGTCCGGGGCCGAGGACGTGCCGGCAACCGGCGAGACCGACAGCGCCGACGCGGCCAACACAGATCAGGACGGATCCGCTCCGGAGCGAACCGGCGACTCCGGGTAGTCGAAGTGAAGCGGTTCTGCTCCAAAACCGCTGGTTACTAATCGGTAATACCGAATCGTTAAGCCGCACCCCGTTGTGCCCGTGGTCGAAACGCGGTCGCATACAGCCATGCGTTCTCCGTTACGTAACCGGAGCGGCAGGTGTGGCTCAGGACACATCGCCCCCGATCTCGGTTACTGTCCGGACAGGGCCGCTCGCAGATTGGTGGGGATTGTGGACGGCCTGCGCAGACCAAAAGAAGTCATCGGGAGAGGGCAGGTGCACGATGAGGTTTGAACGATCACACTCGCGCAGGGCAGTCGCTGTCGCCGTTGCCGGCGGCATGGTGCTGCTCGCTTCAGCGTGTGGCAGCGGCGACTCCGGGGGAACCGCCAGCCCGGGCGGTGGCGCTGCTGCGCTGGACGGCCGCGGCCCGATAACCTTTGCCACCGGCAAGGACACCTCTGGATTCCTGCCGAAGCAGGTCGCGGCATGGAACTCGGAGCACCCCGACCAGAAGGTCGAGATCAAGGAACTGCCGGAGGACGCCGACGCGCAGCGCCAGCAGATGGTGCAGAACGCTCAGAACCAGTCGGATGCGTTCAGCGTCCTCAACATGGACGTTGTCTGGACGTCGGAATTCGCCGCGAACCAGTGGATCGTCCAGCTTCCGGAGGACAAGTTCCCGGATCTGTCCAAACTGATCCCGGCCACGGTGGAGACCGCCAAGTACCGCAACAAGCTGTACGCCGTCCCGATCACCTCCGACGGCGGGCTGCTCTACTTCCGCAAGGATCTGCTGTCCAAGGCGGGCGTGCAGCCGCCGAAAACCTGGGCTGACATGACAGCGGCGTGCGTGGCGGTGCAGAAGCTGCCCGAGGCCAAGGGGATGGGCTGCTACGCCGGTCAGTTCGAGAAGTACGAAGGCCTCACCGTGAACTTCTCCGAGGCCGTCAACTCCGCGGGCGGCGTGATCGTCGACAAGGACGGCAAGCCGAACGTCAACACCCCGGAGGCGCTGGCCGGCCTCGAGGAGCTCACCAAGGCCTACAAGGCAGGCGTCATCCCGAAGGCGGCCATCACCTACAAGGAAGAGGAAGGCCGTCGCGCCTTCCAGGAGGGCAAGCTGCTCTTCCACCGGAACTGGCCCTACGTGTACTCGCTCGCCAGCAAGACCGACGGCTCGTCGAAGATCGTCGGCAAGTTCGGCGTCACCTCGCTGCCCGGCAAGGACGGCCCCGGCGTGTCGTCGCTCGGCGGTCACGACTACGCGATCAGCGCCTTCGCCAAGAACAAGGCGACCGCGGTCGACTTCATCAACTTCATGGCCAGCGAGGCCCGGCAGAAGGCGAACATCGAGGCCACCTCGCAGGCTCCGACCTACGCATCGCTCTACGACGACCCCGCGCTGACCAAGCAGTTCCCCTACCTGGCGCCGTTGAAGGCGTCGATCCTGGGCGCCCAGCCGCGTCCGCGCGTGGTCAAGTACGGCGACGTGACGGCGGCGATCCAGCAGGCGGCGTACGACGCGCTGAGTGGTAAGACGCAGCCGAAGCAGGCCCTCACCGCCCTGCAGACGAAGCTGAGCACCCTGATCACTCCGTGACCGAACCCGTGGGGCCGGTGTGTGGCGTTCCCTGCTGCGCGCCGGCCCCGTCCTGTCCGTACCCGGGCTGCCCGGGAACCTGAAGGAGGCCTGAGGTGGCTACCACCGCCCCGGTCAATACCAGATCGGAAATGAAGGAAGGAAAGAGTCCGCGCCGGTACAACGAGGGGACGGCCCGGCTTGCGGCTGTATTGCTCTCGCCGACGCTGATCGTGCTGGCTCTTGTCGTGCTGTACCCGATCATCGCCGCGTTGCGGGAGTCGCTGTACACGAGTGGTACGAAGCTCGACGCGAACGGTTTCGTCGTCAAGGGTTCGACGTTCGTCGGGCTCGACAACTACGCGGCGATCTTCAAGGGCGACACCGGTCAGGCGTTCTGGAACGCGGCCTACAACACAACGTTCTTCACCATCGTGTGCGTGGTTCTGGAGACGGTTCTCGGCGTTGCGATGGCGTTGATCATGCACAAGGCGTTCAAGGGCCGTGCCGTGGTCAGGGCAAGCATCCTCGTTCCGTGGGCGATCCCGACGGTCGTGTCGGCGTTGTTGTGGAAGTGGATCTTCCAGGCCGACGGGATCGCGAACACGCTGCTCGGTACACAGATCCTGTGGTCGACCGAGGGCTGGCAGTCGAAGCTGTCGGTCGTGGTGGCCGACACCTGGAAGACGGCGCCGTTCATCGGGTTGCTGGTACTGGCCGGTCTGCAGACGATCCCGGCGGAGGTGTACGAGGCGGCGAAGGTGGATGGTGCGAGCGTGCTACGGCAGTTCCGGCATATCACCCTGCCGCTGGTGAAGCCCGCCCTGCTGGTCGCGGTGCTGTTCCGGATCCTGGACACGCTGCGGATCTTCGACCTGCCGTTCGTGCTCGTCGGGCCGCACAAGGACTCGGTGGAGACGTTGTCGATGCTGGCCTACGACGAGGCGTTCAACACCAGATACGGGCCGGCCGCGGCGTACGCGACGGTCTTGTTCCTCTATGTCGCGGCAGTGGCATATGCGTTCGTGAAGATCCTTGGCGCCGACGTGATCGGTGAGGCCCGGGCGAAGCCGCCCGGCGGTAAGGGAAAGAAGCGTCGATTCGGTGCCGGTCTGGGCAAGGCGAGCGAAGTTCCGGTTCCCGGCGGGATAGGTGGTGCGTGATGAGCATGAACGTGAAGGCCGCAGAAGCCAGTCCGCTGCGCCGCTGGGCGCCGCTGGTCGGTGTCGCGTTGATCATCCTCTACTGCCTGGCGCCGTTCTACTGGATGGTGGTGTCGGCTTTCCGGCGGCCGAGCGACCAGTTCTCGAACAAGCTCATCCCGGCGCCGTTCTCGATCCAGAACATCAAGGACGTGTTCAGCGCCGGCAACGGCTTCGGCCGGGGCCTGCTGAACAGCCTGATCGTGGCCGGCACTGTGACGATCCTGACCCTGGTGATCGGGATGGTTGCGGCGTACACGCTGGCCCGGCTGGACTTCAAGTTCAAGAACGCGGTGCTGGCGATCATCATCACCACCTCCATGTTCCCCGGGATCTCGCTGGTGGTGCCGCTGCTGAAGCTGTTCATCGACATCAAGTGGATCAACACCTACCAGGCGATGATCGTGCCCAGCCTGTCATTCGCGTTGCCACTGGCAGTGTGGAACCTGACCGCGTTCTTCCGGCAGATGCCGCGGGAACTCGAGCAGGCGGCGATGGTCGACGGCTGTACGCCGGCCCAGGCGTTCCGCAAGGTGATCATCCCGCTGGCGGCACCTGGGGTGTTCACCACGGCGATCATCACGTTCATCGCGGCCTGGAACGAGTTCCTGATCGCGCTGAGCATGACCAACAAGAAATCGGTCCAGACGGCGAACGTGATCATCTCGCAGTTCGTCGGCCAAACCGGGCGTGACCAGCCGTTCGGCAGCCAGATGGCAGCGGGCGTCGTCGTCACGATTCCGCTCGTGATCGCCGTCCTGCTGTTCCAGCGGCGTATCGTCGCAGGCCTGACAGCCGGAGGTGTGAAGTGAGCTATGGAGACGAGCGGAACCGGCGCGATCGCGAGGACCGCGACCGCCGGGCGGAGCAGGAGCGCAAGGATCGCGAGGAGCGGGAACGCCGTGATCGCGAGGACCGCGACCGCCGCTAGGCAAGCACGCTAAAAGGAGGCTGGGGCCGACAAGCCCCAGCCTCCTTCCCTTTGCACCGGGTCAGACCTTCAGCGGACCGTGTCAGACCTTGAGCCAGACCGTGGCGTCGACCGGCAGCTTGCCGTCCACCAGCGGCTCGCTGGCCAGCAGTACGTCGGGCGATCCCGGCAGCTCGGCCGGCTGCTCACCGAGGTTCACCACACACCGGAAGCCCGGGTCACGGGTGAACGACAGCACACCAGCCGCGGCATCGTCGTCCCAGGCCAGCCGACCCTCGCCCAGCGCCTCGTGCTCGCGCCGGATCCGCAGTGCCGCCTGATAGAGCGCCAGATGGCTGTCCCGGTCCGTCGCTTCTGCCTCTGCTGTCAGCGGAGCCCAGTCGGCCGGCTGCGGCAGCCAGGGCTGGCCTTCGCCTGGCCCGAACCCGTACGGCGGCTTGCTGCCGCTCCACGGGATCGGTACCCGGCAGCCGTCGCGACCGCGCACGGTATGGCCGGAACGCTCCCAGGTCGGATCGTCCAGTACCTCCTCCGGCAGGTCCTCCACCTCGGGCAGGCCCAGCTCGTCGCCTTGGTAGATGTACGCGCCGCCGGGCAGGGCGAGCTCCAGCAGCGCCGCAGCCCGGGCCCGGCGCAGGCCGAGTGCCAGATCGGTCGGCACGGTGCCGGCGGGCTTCCCGGCTTCCTTCTGGTCACGGCCGTAGCGGGTGCGGTGCCGGATGGTGTCGTGGTTGCTCAGTACCCAGGTGGCCGGGGCACCGACCGCCCAGAGGTGCTCGGTGGTGTGGTCGATGACCTCGCGGAGCTCGGCCGCGTCCCACCTGCACTGCAGCGCATCGAAGTTGAACGCCGAGTGCAGTTCGTTCGGCCGCACGTACTGGGCCAGCCGGTCGGCCGGGGACAGCCAGGCCTCGGCGACGAAGACCCGCGGGCCGAGCGGGGTGTCGGCGTACTCGTCGGCGATCCGGCGCCAGCGCTGATGGATGACGTGCACCCCCGGCTGGTCGTACGTCGGATGGCCCTGGTACTTGTCGCGGGTGACCTCGCCGTTCGGGCCCGGGACCACATCGGGCAGCGACGCGTCCTTCGCCATCGAGTCGGCTACGTCGATCCGGAACCCGTCGACGCCGCGGTCGAACCAGAAGCGCAGGATCGAGTCGAACTCCTCGATCACTTTCGGGTGGTCCCAGTTCCAGTCGGGCTGGCTGACATCGAACAGGTGCAGGTACCACTGCCCGTCGTCGATCCGGGTCCAGGCCGCACCGCCGAACGCGGCCGGCCAGTTCGTCGGCGGCTCGTCGCCGTTCTCCCCCTTGCCGTCGCGGAACCAGAAGAGATCCCGCTCGGGCGAGCCCTTGCCCGCCGCCAAGGCGGCCTTGAACCACGGGTGGTCCCTGGAGCAGTGGTTCGGCACCAGGTCGATCAGCACCCGGATGCCGAGCGCGTGTGCCTCCCGGACCAGTTCGTCCGCGTCCGCCAGGGTGCCGAACTCCGGGTTGATGTCGCGGTAGTCCGCCACGTCGTACCCGCCGTCGAGCAGCGGGGACGGGTACCACGGGCTGATCCAGATCGCGTCGATGCCGAGACCGGCCAGATACGGCAGCCGGGCCCGGATCCCGTTCACGTCGCCGGTGCCGTCCCCGTCGGCGTCCGAGAACGACCGGGGATACACCTGGTAGACCACGGCGCTACGCCACCAGTCGTCAGCTGGTCTGGTTCCTGCCTGCCCGAGTGGCTGGATCGATGGCTCAGTCATGCGCACCAGCCTTTCACGGCGTACAACCGGGCTGTGAGAGTCGTCTCAGCGCGTACCCCGACTGTCGTTGCGGCCGCGGAGGTGGCTAATGTCGGGGCGGCGGCCTACCCGAACAGGCGAGAGAGGGACCACAGTCGTGGATCTGATGGAATACCAGGCGAAGACTGTCTTCGCCAAGCACGGCGTGAAGACGACGGTCGGTGAGGTCGTGCACACGCCCGAGGAAGCCCGCGCGGCGGCCGAGAAGATCGGTGGCCGGGTGGTCGTCAAGGCCCAGGTGCTGACCGGCGGCCGCGGCAAGGCCGGCGGCGTCAAGGTCGCCGACACCCCTGAGGACGCCGAGGCGCGCGCCCGGGACATCCTCGGCCTGGACATCAAGGGTCACATCGTCAAGCGGCTGAACATCGTGCCGGCGGCCAGCATCGCGGAGGAGTACTACTTCTCCTTCCTGATCGACCGGGCCAACCGCAACTACCTGTCGATCGCCAGCGCCGAGGGCGGTGTCGAGATCGAGGAGGTCGCGCACACC
>JAWWOY010000574.1:0-3389 GCA_033851195.1 Kribbellaceae bacterium
GCTTCAACTCGCCGCGAGACCTCGACTTGCCGCCTCAACTCGCCGTTTTGATTCGATCGGTACGGCGTGTTCGCACGGCAAGTCGCGCTGCCACGGCAAGTCGAGACGGGAGGTGACCCAGCCTGCACCCACTGTCCGGGCGCGCCGATACGGGGAGTGGGAGTGGGAACTGCCCCGGTGCATCGATACGGGAAGTCGGAGCTGGCCCGGCGCGTCGGTACGGGAAGTCGGAGCTGGCCCGGCGCGTCGGTACGGGAAGTGGCCGGCCGGTGCCTCCGGCGACCAGGTCGTGACCAGCCTGGTACTGCGAATCGCCCAGCTGCGGGGCCGGGGGTGGAATCATGCCGGGCCATGAGCCGCCGTACGAGCTCAGCCGCCCGAGGCAGCTGAGCCGCCGTACGAGTTCGGCCGCCGGGGGCAGCTGAGCCGTCGTACGAGCTCAGCCCGCCCGGGTAGGCCCATTGATGGCTGGCCGGTGCTCGAGGTGGAGCGACGAGGGCGACCTTTGTGCCCGGCTCAGTCACCCCGAGCCGATGGCAACGGCTGAGCGGTGCACAAAGGCGACGGCGGGGAGCCGACCGACGGCCACAGACCTGGGAGCCAGAAATCCACCGGGCTGTGGAAATCCCCTCGGCGGTGCCGACGACGGTTGGGGTTAAGCGACAGCAGCAGGGCGGTGGTAGCTCGGGAGAAGTTCGTGGACCAGGGCGTCGGTCTCGGACTCGGCGCCACGGGGGCCGCCGTGCTTGGCGAGCGCCGCGTACAGCTGGCTCGCCACCGTGCTGACGTCGCTCTGGGTGCCGAAGTGGGCAGCCAGGCGGAGGGTCGCCCGCCAGAGGTCCTCGGAGGCGGGCGAGAAGCTCAGTCCGGTCTGCAGCGCCGTACGGGCCAGGTTGCCGTCGTTGTGCCGCAGGCTCGCCTCCGCCAACTTCAGCGCGCTGTCCACGATCGTCTCGGCCATCCGCCGCTCGATCCCCGACGCCGCCAGCCACGAGTACCGGCCGGCGGGCAGGTTCGACCACGACTGGCCGTGCACCAGGCTCAGCGCCGTCGCCAGCGGTCCACGCGGGTCGTCCATTGTCGAGGCCTGCTTGGCCAGGGTGCGGAACACGTCCCAGTCGACCCGCACGATGCTGCGGTTCAGCATCCAGCGGCCGCTCTCATCGGCGTACAGGGCGTCCGGGCCGAGCCATTGCCGGGTCCGGTCCAGCGCCACGTCGCGGAGGTCATCGCTGATACCGCGCGGCCAGATCGCGCCCGCGAGCACGTTCGGGTGGACGCCGTAGTCCTGGCTGGCCAGGAAGGCGACGATCTCGGTGGACAGCTCGAGCCGTCCCTCCTCGATCTCGCCGCGCGCATCCACCTCGACCGGGCCGAGCAGGTCGATCTCGACCGGCGCCGCCTGGCTCAGATCGCTGGAGGAGAACTCATACGCCGGCATGTCCTGCTCCGCCCTGAGTTTGTCCAGCGCCTCTGTCTCGGCCACGTCGAACAACGCGACCAGGTCAGCGAACTGCGACGGATTGATGCTGTGGGCATCGACCTCGAGGCCGAGCAACCGGCAGACCGCCTGGTTCTTCTCGTCCACCACGAACCGCCACGGCGAGTCCATCACGTCACCGACCACGACCGCGGCGACACAGCGCTTCGGATCGGCGGCCAGCCGGTTGAGCCGTTCGGTCTCCTCCGGCGAAGGCGGCGCGGACACGAAGATGATCTCAGCACCCCAGAGCATCGTGTCCGGGTGCGACATCCGCGCGGAGGCGACCGAGTCGGCATCGCGACGGCCGCAAGTTTGCACCTGGGCGTCTGTACGCCCGGTGACCTCGTGCATGGCCTCGTCCAGCGACGTCCAGTAGCTCAGCCGGCTCGGAGCCAGCGACGACAGGTCATCACCGAAGCCCACCATGCTGACGTGGGCACCCTCGGACCACAGGTTGGTGGCCAGCTCCGCGGCCAGCGACCCCACCACATCCCGGGCGGAGTTGATCACCCCGCCGAAGCTGGCGATGCCCCGGGCGGTGTCGAGGTCGACCAGGATCGTTGCCCCGTCGGCGTTCTGGCCGATCGTCACCAGCGTCGGGTACGGCGCGGGCGCGGTGATCTCGCCCTCCGGCGCGTACGCCCGGCGCAAGACCCAGCGGCGTCCCTCGGCGATGGCCTGCCACGGCGGCGGAGGCGGCGCGGACGATTCCCCGGGCACCAGCACCAGCGTCAATGCCTTGTCGGTCACCAGCGCGGCCACGACGGCCGGCAGGGGCCGGTTCTGCTGAGTCAGGTTCGCGCCGAGCTGCCGCAGCGCCTTGTCGACGAACTGTGCTGTCGGTATGTCGGCGGCCAGCCGCAGGCCGACCTCGGTCTGCCGGTGGCTCGCGGCCTTCGGTCCCGGGCCTTGCGCCCAGCCACGGCGACGCTTGAGCGCCAGGGCCAGACCGGCGGCCAGCAGCGTGGCCCCCAAGCCATAGATGCCGGCCTCGACCGGGTCGATGCCGCTGCCGGCGTCGACCCGTGTTCCGCCGGCGGCCGGGTCACCCGGCCGCGCGTCGTTCGCCGTCGGGTCGTTCGCCGCGCTGCCGATCTCCACCGACGACCGCTTCTCGGTGCCCTGCTCCTCGAACCAGCGACCGCCGTCCTTGCTGACCTTGGCGTCCTTGCTGACCTTGGCGTCCTTGCCCTGGTCAACGGTCGTGGTCTTACCGGTGCCCGTCTTGAGCCTGGTATCCGTGATCACTGAGGCGGTCTTGTGGTCGAGCGCGACCTTCACCGTGTGTACGCCGGGGCCCTTGGCGTCGGCCGGGAGCCGCACCTGCCAGCCCGGCAGGATCAGGTCCGGGTTCGTCAGGCGACGCCCGTCCGGCTGCAGCTTGTTGTGGTTGAGGTCGTAGATCTCCTTGTACCGGCGCCCCTCGCCCAGGTAGCGCTCGGCGATATCCCACAGGCAGTCATAGTTCCGCCCCTGCGGTGGCCGGACCTCGGTGTACTTGATCACCTGGCCGGCCTGGTCATTGTTCGTCCGTACGCCGGTGTGAGTGGTGCCGCTCAGAACCTTGCTCCGGGCCTCGGTCTCGAGGAACGTGCTGCGCTGGGTGTCGCCACCATGGGTCGCGCTCACCGAGGTCGGCGCCGACAGGCTAGTCGTCACGGCGTTGGCGACCGGCAGCGTCACGCTGGCCGCACCGGCGATCAGTACGACGCCTGCGATCAACCGGCGGGCCAGGGTCTGCGAACCGCCGCCGAGCGGGATCCGCGGCGACAGCCCATGGCCGCGGACTTCCGTGACCGCCTCGGCGATCAGGCAGATCACGAAGTGCAGCCAGGCCACCCAGATGAAGAACGCGATGATGCCCAGTACCGTCTCGGCGCTGAGTTCGCTGAAGAGCACGTCCCGG
>JAWWOY010000590.1:0-5362 GCA_033851195.1 Kribbellaceae bacterium
CATGTCTTTCCACGACTACTTCTTCGCGGCGCCGGGCGCGATCGTGGACCGGCCGTTCGTCGGGTTCGCGAACTACGGGACCGTGTTGTCGGACCCGGCGATCCGGCGGTCGTTCGCCAATGTCGGCGTCTTCCTGCTGATCAACGTGCCGCTGACGGTGGTGCTGTCGTTGCTGCTCGCCAACGCGCTCAATGCGGCGATCCGGTGGCGGGCGTTCTTCCGGGTCAGCTATTACGTGCCTTACGTGACGGCGAGTGTGGCCGTGGTCGGGGTCTGGCTGTTCCTGTTCAACTCCGGCGGCCTGGTCAACTCCGTGCTCGGACCGCTCGCGCCGGATCCGTCCTGGCTGGTGAACTCGAACCTGGCGATGCCGACGGTCGCGATCTACGTGACCTGGAAGCAACTCGGCTTCTTCATCCTGCTCTACCTGGCCGCGCTGCAGAACGTGTCGAAGGATCTCTACGAGGCGGCCGCGGTGGACGGGGCCAACCGGTGGAAGTCGTTCCGTAACGTCACCCTCCCGGGGGTGCGGCCGGCCACCACCCTGGTGGTGCTGCTGGCCACGGTGACCGGCGCGAACCTGTTCACCGAGCCGTATCTGCTCACTGGCGGCGGTGGTCCCGACGGGGCCTCCGCGTCACCGGTGCTGATCATGTACCAGCGCGGCATCGAGCAGGGCAACCCCGACGTCGGCTCGGCGATCGGCGTACTGCTGGTGATCGGCGTGCTGATCCTGGCCCTGATCCAGCGCCGACTACTGGGCCGGGAGAACTGATGAAGAGTCCGTGGCGCTTCTTGGGTTTACTGGTCGGGGCCTTCGTCTTCCTCTTCCCCTTCTACTACATGCTGGTCGGCAGCCTGCAGACCGAGCCGGACTCGTCGGTCAAGGGTGCGTTCCCCTCGGTGGGCAATCTGACCTTTCACAACTATGTCGAGATCAATGCAGCGATCGACCTCGGCCGGTCGCTACTCAACTCCGGCATCTTCACCGGCGGGGTCATCCTCGGCACGCTCGTGTTCGGCGTACTGGCGGGGTATGCGCTGGCACGGCTGCAGTTCCGCGGCCGGGGCACGGTGTTCAGCCTGATGCTGCTCGTGCAGGTGGTCCCGTTCCAGTTGCTGACGATCCCGCTGTATGTGCTGATCGTGCGCAGCTACGGGCTGGCCGACTCCTACCTGGGCATGATCGCGCCGTTCGCGATCAACTCGACCGCGGTGTTCGTGTTCCGGCAGTACTTCCTGCAGTTGCCGCAGGAGTTGTTCGACGCTGCCAGGATCGACGGCGCGAACGAGTTGGCGGTCCTCTGGCGGGTCGCCCTGCCGCTGGTGAAACCCGCACTGCTGACTGGCGTACTGCTGACGTTCATCGGGCCCTGGAACGAGTTCCTCTGGCCGTTCCTGATCACCAAGCAGCACAATCTGCAGCCGCTCGCGGTCTCCCTGTCGAACTACATCACCACTGTGTCGGCGCGGGCCGCCAACCCGTTCGGCGCCGTGCTGGCCGGTGCCTGCGTGCTGGCCGCGCCCGCGGTAACGCTCTTCCTCATCTTCCAGCGCCGCTTCATCTCCTCCAGCCTCGAGTCCGGGATCAAGGGATGAATCGCTGTCTTCCGAAAGGCTCCTTGCTGTGACATTTCCCTACACTTTGACCCGTCTCGGTGTCGTGATGACGCCGGAGCCCGGTAACGAGCTGGAGGCCGAGGGGGTGCTGAACCCGGCCAGCGGGCACACGCCGGACGGACGGCTGTACCTGCTCCCCAGGCTGGTTGCCCCCGGCAACATCTCGCGCGTCGGCCTGGCCGAGGTAGAGCTCACCGACGGCGTCCCCACCGGGGTCACCCGCGAGGGCATCGTGCTCGCACCCGACGAGGGCTGGGAGCGCGGCACCAACAACGCCGGGGTCGAGGATCCCCGCGTGACGTGGATCCCGAGTCTCGACAAGCATGTGATGACGTACGTCGCCTACGGGCCGCTCGGCCCCCGGCTCGCTCTGGCAGTGTCGGATGACCTGCGGAACTGGACCCGGCTCGGCCCGCTGCACTTCGAGTACCAGCCCGAGCTGGACACCGACCTGAACCTGTTCCCGAACAAGGATGCGGTCTTCTTCCCCGAGCCCGTGCCCGGCCCGGACGGCGAGCCGGCGTACGCGATGGTCCACCGGCCGATGTGGGACCTCGGCTGGTTCCGCGACGGCGAGGGGGTGCACCTGCCTGCCGGGATCAAGGACGACCGGCCCGGCATCTGGATGTCGTTCGTGCCCGTGGCCGAGGTGGAGCGCGGGTTGCAGCATCTCGTCCATCTGCGGCAGCACCGGCTGGTGGCGATGTCAGAGTACCCGTTCGAGGAGCTCAAGATCGGGGCCGGTCCGGCGCCGATCCGGGTGCCCGAGGGATGGCTGCTGATCCACCACGGTGTGACCGGTGACCAGCCGGTCGGCTTCGATCCGACCGCCCAGAAGGTGAACTACAGCGCCGGCGCCCTGTTGCTGGACCCGGCCGATGTCACCCGTGTCATCGCAAGGACGTCCGAGCCGATCCTGAGCCCGGAGACCGAAGAAGAGCGCATCGGCACGGTCGGGAACGTGGTGTTCCCGACGGCCATCGAGGAGGTCGACGGAATGCGGTATGTCTTCTACGGAATGGCGGACGCCAAGATCGGCGTAGCCAGGCTGGACCGGGTCTCATGATCGCGTCCCGGCGCACAGTCCTCGGCGGTGCTCTCGCCGCTACTGCTACCACTCTGACCGTTGGGCCTGCTGCTGTTGCTGCCGCCGCTGGCTCGGCTGGCTCGGTTGGTGTGTCTGGCTTGTCTGCACCGTTGGCCAACCTGGCGCATCTGGACTTCCTTGGTGATGTCGTCACTCCACCCACGCAGAGCGGCCATACGACGTACCGGTTGGCTGCGGAGCCGTCGATTGGTGTGCTCTGGGTTTACGCCGACCGGCGCGACGACGGCAGCTATGCCCGAGTCGGCGGCGGTAGCTACCACTCAGCGACTAATACCTACGGGCAAGGCGCCTACGACGCCGACGACGTAGCCCGGGCCGCCGTGGTGTACCTACGGCACTATCGGCAGCACCGCGACTCGCACAGCAAGGAAGCGGCGTACGGGCTGTTGCGGGGTTTGACGTACCTGCAGACCGCTACTGGACCCAATGCGGGCAACGTTGTGCTCTGGATGCAGCCGGACGGCACTCTGAACCCCAGCGCCGATCCGGTCGAGCTACCGGACCCCTCGGACTCCGGACCCGCGTACTGGTTGGCCAGGACGGTCTGGGCACTCGGCGAGGGGTACGCGGTCTTCCAGACGGTGGACCCTGGCTTTGCCGCCTTCCTGGGTCAGCGGCTCGACCTCGCCATCGCTGCGCTGGAACGTCAGGTGCTGGTTCGCTATGGCCAATGGAACATCGTCGACGGCCGACGGGTACCTGCCTGGCTGATCGTTGCTGGTGCCGACGCAACCTCTGAGGCCGTGCTGGGTTTAGCTGCCTATGTCCGCGCTGGTGGCCCAGTAGCTGCGCGGCGAGCTCTTAGCCGGTTCGCTGAGGCAGTAGCAGCAATGGCTGCGGGGGATAGCCGCACCTGGCCGTTCAGGGCAATCCTGCCGTGGGGCGAGTCGATCTCCGACTGGCATGCCTGGGGCGCGCAGATGCCGAGCGCGCTCGCTGCTGCTTCGACAGCTCTGGGCGATCCCGACCTGCTTGGACCGGCGATCGGCGATACGGCTGGGTTCACGCCGCTCTTGATGACGGCGGGCGGCCCGGACAACGGCTGGCTCCCCATGCCGATCGACCGCAGCCAGATCGCGTACGGCGTCGACGCGCGGCTGCAGGCTCTACTCCGAGTCGCGGACGAGGCTGGACGGCCCGGGCTACGGCAGGTCGCCGCCTTCGTTGCCGCCTGGTACTTCGGCGCCAACAACGCGGGCGTTGCTACCTACGATCCGCAGACGGGCCTTACGTTTGACGGAGTGGCCGGCGACGGCGTGGTGAACCGGAACTCTGGTGCGGAGTCCACAATCCATGGCTTGCTCTCCATGCTTGCACTAGATCAACAGCCGGCTGTGGCGGCTCTAGCGCGGCAGATCTCCGGCAACCGTTCGAAGGCGGGCTTGGAGGTTATTGAAGCTGAAGCCGGGGTTCTCTCCGACGGAGCCGCGGTGGTGACTCCACCGTCGGCCTGGACGGGAGAATCGTTGTGGAGTGGCGGGTCCTACCTTGAACTGCCCGCTGGCGGTAGAGGCTCGTGGACGCTCACACCGTCGGAGCAGCCAAGGCTCGTTGCGCCAGTGGTCGACGTAGTTGCCGATAGCAAGGCAGGACGGACTACGTGGAGTTCCGGTAGCCAGCGGCTCGGCACCGTCGACCACGGCGCCGGTGGCGCGCAGGGCATCTCGGCGGCGCCGGGCGCACTGCTTCCAGTCACCGTCGCCGGCCTTCTTCCTGCCGGCGAAACTCGGCTCAGCGTCGTAGCTGGTCCGACTGACCAGACCCTGCGAGTGGATGGGGTACTGCTGATTCCCGTGGTCTCGCGTCTACAGCTGTCCGGCCCATCCAGTACGGCGGTGCTGCTGACCAGCGTCGACCAGCATCCACGAGCAGTGCAGGTACATCTACCAACAGCCGGCAAGTCAGTAGCCAACACCTACGACCGCTCCGGCGCCCTGCAAGCCCAGCACCCCTTAAAGGGCTCAACAGTCACCGCCACCGTCCTGCCCGGCGGCTTCACCACCATCACCCAAACCTGACCCCCCACCCCACCTCCCCATTCGTCGGTCCGTAGTTCCCCGGCGTGTCGCCATTCATCGGTCCCAAGTTGCCCGTGCCGGGATCGTCGGTCCCGAGTTCGCCGTTTGCTCGAGTGCTTGGACGGGCCAGCCGCGTGCGGTCGGCGTACGGACCGACAGGTCGAAGTGGCCACCGGGTTGGGCGGCCGATGGCGGGTTGTTGCACCGATAGCTGCATGTCGTCGCCGATCGCAGGTTCTAATACGCCATCGGCGGGGCAACCTGCTATCGGGCTTCGCAAGGTCGACCTGAGGGTGGGGGCGTGCGGCCGCCAGGTGGGGTCAGCGCTACGCCTCGGTGTTCGACTCCGTCGGGGACGGCATTTGACCTACCTCTCGCGCCGCTGTCCTGATCAGCTCAGTAGAACGCTGGGCGTTACGCCGGCCAGTGCCTTCACCTCACGGGTGAGATGCGCCTGGTCGGCGTATCCGCTGACGGCGGCGACCTCGGCCAGCGCGAGCCCGGCGCGGGCGCGATCGAGGGCCGCGTTCATCCGGAGCACCCGGGCGAGCATCTTCGGTCCGTAGCCGAACGCGTCCAGGCACCGCCGGTGCAACTGACGCTCGCTCACCCCCGC
>JAWWOY010000600.1:0-4222 GCA_033851195.1 Kribbellaceae bacterium
GCCACCGACTCGTCTCAAACTGGAAGCCGTCCGTGTCCCACCGGGTGAAGGCCACGGCCCGGCAAAGTCGTTGATCAGCAGGCGTCGCTCCGATAGGCCGCAAGCCAGGTTCAGTTGGCAGCACCACAGGTGCGGACGAGGACCGAGCCGCAGGACCCCCGGGCAGGGCGTTGATCAGCGGGCCTTGAGCCTCTGCAGCACTCGCCGAGATCATTGGGCCTGGTGTCGCAGGGCCGCGGTGATGTTGGCGGCGCCGACGAGGTGCAGGACGCCGACCAACCCAGCGTCTCGCCGTCGACCGCGACCAGCCTCCGCCCACCTGCCAACGGTGCGGTGCGTTGCCGGACACAGACCCCCACCGCTACCCACTCACACCTGCGCGCCGCCCATCCCTCAACATCTTGAGCACGACTTTGCCGACCCCTTGGGGTGAAGCCGTCTATCTCGGTGGGTCGTTCGGCCCGGTGCCTGCGAACATTGAGCGAGATTTCGATGCGTACCCGTTCGTCAGACTTATATCAGCCGGTTCTTTGTTGTCGAGCACGGAAAAGGCTACGGCTCAGCACTGTTGACCGCCGTGACCGACCGAGCAAGAGAGCAGGGATAGCCGCTCTGCGGTCACCCTGATATGCGGCGACCGGCCAGCGTCATCGTTCGTTGAGTGACGGACGGGAACAACACGCTCCGGGGCGACTACTCGGCAACTGTCACCGTGGCCTCGATCAACGCCCCCACAGAGCCAGCAGGTGCTGGCGGACGGCCCCACCGGCGTACTGGCGGCTCGGGAACCGACGGGATGGACAACTCCGGCAGCAAGAGGGTTGCTTCGGCAACAAGAACGTATCGCGGAAAACATGTTCTACCTGGTTTCCGCGATACGTTTTCCGGCCTGCGTCGGCTGGGAGGAGTGGTGGGCGAGGAGGGCTCGGCGGGCCTCCCACCACCACAGCGTCAGGGTGAGAGCGGCGGCCGAGGCCAGGCCCCAGGCAGCCCCGCGAGCGCCCCAGGCGTAGCCGCCGCCGACGCCGGCCAGGGTCAGGACTACGGACGAGATCAGGCGGACCCGCAGCCCACGGCCAGCCGCGGCCAGGGCACGCAGGATGGCGAACGCGCCCGCATTGGAGGCGCCGAGGGCCTGCAGCAGGATCACCGGCACCAGTACGCCGCTGGCTTCTGCCCAGACGCCTTTGCCGAGTAGCGACGTACCGACCGAGTCAGGCAACAACAGGAAGATCGCGCCCCAGGCGAAGGCTCCCGCGCCGACGCCGAAGGAGATCAGCAGGCCGGTGAGCCAGAGCCGCCGGTGGGAGTGTTTCAGGGCCCGGGCAGCCTCCGGTACGGCGATCACGCGGATGCCCTGGTTCAGCACGTTCACCGGGCCGAGCAGGATCTGCGCACCGCGGATGCCGGAGACTGCGGCGATCCCGGCGACTGCGGTGATCCCGACCATGTACAGCTGGATGGTGCCGCTCACCGCCAGCATCTCCCCGACGTACTTCGGGGTCAGGTCGCGGTGGGTCTTCAGCCAGCCAACGACCAGCCGGACGTTCGGCATCACCCCTGCCTGGAACCGCCCGACCACCGCCGCGATGGTCGCGGCCAGACCCCAGGCGAGGGTGAGCGTGGTCACCGACTGGGTGTCGGTGAGGTAGAGGCCGGCGAAGATCACGCCCATCGCGAGCAGCCAGACCAGGTCGTTCAGGAACGCCTGCCGGCCGTCACCGACTACGAAGAAGGCCCAGCGCCAGGCGTCCTGCAAGAGCAGCCCGGGCATCGTCACAGCGAAGGCGATCAGCACGCCTCGAGCCGGCACGCCGGGCACCACGGCGATCGCCAACCCCACCAGCAGGCCGACTAGACCCACCAGCACGGCGGTCGCCGTACTGGCGCGGACTGCCTGCTGCCAACCACCGCTGCGCTCCCCCGAATGCCGGACCGCGAGCGGCTCGGTAGCGACCGCGCGGGACACGTTAAGGGCGATCGTGTAGCCGCCGAACGCGAGCGCGTAGACGCCGAACTCGGCGACGGTGCTGCTGCGGGCGACGAGTACGCCGACCGCCAGATTGCTCAGGCTGGACAGCGCCTGGTCTGCGAGCCCCCAGCCGGCCCGGCGCGCTGGTCCAGCGAGATCGCGGAGTTTCAGCTCCCGCTCCCAGCGGGCACAGGCCTCGGCGGGCGCCGCAAGATGCCGAGGCAGAAGCGCGGGATCCCGAGCACGTAGCGACGCCAGAGCCGGCGGGGCTCCTTGGCCAGCCGGAAGCTCCACTCCAGACCGGAGCGCTGCATCCAGAGCGGTGCCCGGTCCAGCCGGCCGGTGTGGAAGTCGAAGGCCGCGCCGACGCCGATCAGGATCGCGGCGTTGAGCCGGTCCCGGTGCTCGGCCATCCAGCGCTCCTGCTTCGGCGCGCCCAGGCCGATCCAGATGATGTCCGGGGCGGCCTTGTTGATCCGGTCAACGATCGCGTCGCCCTCGACCTCCGACAACTCCCGGTACGGCGGTGAGTGCACCCCGGCCACTCGGAGCTCCGGATGACGCCCGACGAAGTTGTCCCGCAACTGCTCGGCGACACCGTCGGCACCGCCGTAGAAGTACTGCGACCAGCCGCGGGTGGCTGCCTCGGCCATCACCCGCTCCAGCAGGTCCGGTCCGCAGACCCGGGCGATCCGGTCGAAGCCGGCCCGCTTGCCGGCCCAGACCAGCGGCATCCCGTCGGGCAGGGTCAGGCCGGACGTGTTGTACACCTGCGTGAGGTGCTCGTCCGCCCGCGCCTGCAGCAGCGCGTTCATGTCCGAGACGCAGACCAGGTGCCGCTCCCCCGCGGCGATCCAGCGCGCGAATGTGTCGACGGTGTCGTCCATGTCGGTCACGCTGATATGGATGCCCAGGACATCGACCCGCGCCATCTCAGTGCTCGTCCTGCGGTCCGGTCAGCACGGCCAAGTCCGCGTCGACCATGATCCGGACCAACTCCGGCACGTGCACCTGGGCCTTCCAGCCGAGCTCGGCATGCGCCTTGGACGCGTCACCGATCAGCGAGTCCACCTCGGTCGGGCGCTCGTACCGGGCGTCGTAGTCGACGAACTCCTCCCAATCCAGGTCGACGTGCTCGAACGCCATCGAGACGAAGTCCCGGACCGAGTACGACGTACCGGTGGCGACCACGTAGTCGGCCGGCTTGTCGTGCTGGAGCATCCGCCACATGCCCTCGACGTACTCCGGTGCGTAGCCCCAGTCACGGCTGGCCGCCAGGTTGCCGAGGTACAGCCGGTCCTGCCGGCCGACCTTGATCGCCGCCACCGCCCGGGTGATCTTCCTGGTCACGAAGGTCTCGCCGCGACGCGGGCTCTCGTGGTTGAACAGGATCCCGTTCACCGCGAACATGTCGTACGCCTCGCGGTAGTTGCGGGTCATCCAGTAGCCGTAGAGCTTCGCCGCCCCGTACGGCGACCGCGGGTAGAACGGGGTCTGCTCGTTCTGCGGCGGCGGGGTGGCACCGAACATCTCGGAGCTGCTGGCCTGGTAGAAGCGGCAGTCCAGCCCGATCATCCGGATCGCCTCGAGCAGCCGGGTGGTGCCCATACCGGTGGTGTCGCCGGTGTACTCGGGCTCGTCGAAGCTGACCCGGACATGGCTCTGCGCGGCCAGGTGGTACACCTCGTCCGGCTGGATCGACGCCAGCAGGGTGACCAGGCGGGACCCGTCGGTCAGGTCGCCGTAGTGCAGGAAGAGCCGCTTGTCCTGCTCGTGCGGATCCGTGTACAGGTGGTCGATCCGGTGCGTGTTGAAGGTGCTGGCGCGCCGGATCAGGCCATGCACCTCGTAGCCCTTGTCCAGCAGCAGTTCTGCCAGGTAGGAGCCGTCCTGGCCGGTGATCCCGGTGATCAGGGCCTTGCGTGCCGCGGTCATCGGCCTTCCCTCCGGTGGTCGAGGTACCAGGCGTAGACACTCGCCAGGCCGTCCTCGAGTTCGATGCCGGGCTTCCAGCCCAGGGCGCGGAGCCGGCTCACGTCGAGCAGCTTGCGCGGTGTGCCGTCGGGCTTCGACGGATCGGTGCCGATGGCACCGGTATAGCCGACCGCCCGGGCGATCGTCTCGGCCAGCGCCCGGATCGTCACGTCCCTGCCGACACCGACATTGATCGGCTCCGGCTCGTCGTAGTGCTCCAGCAGGTGCAGGCTCGCATCGGCCAGATCGTCGACGTGCAGGAACTCCCGCCGCGGC
>JAWWOY010000618.1:0-2746 GCA_033851195.1 Kribbellaceae bacterium
CCCAGGCTGCAGGAGGCCGAGGCCACCTCAGCCAGCGCCTCGGCGTACGGGATCTTCTCGGCCGATCCCTGCGCAACTAGATCAGTCAGTACGGCGGTCGGGGCGCCGCGCCAACGTCGGCCGCGCACAGCGGCGTCGAAGAAGTCCTGCGTGCTCGCACCGGGTGTAACTACGGCCCACGCGGCTGGTGCGCCTGGAGCGGACTCGGCCAGTGCCGCCGCCAGCGAGAGTGCCTCGGCGCGCGCTACCTGCTCCGGTACGCCGGCGCGCCCGGCAACAGCCAGCAGGGCCGACAGTGCGTCCTGCAGCGAAGTACCCCCCACGCCGCTCATACCCCTCCTCGTCCTTGTGGTGGTCGCAACGGTCCTTCTCCCGGCGGCTGTTGCTGGGTCAGATCGGGCGCTGGGGTCGAGGTCGTTGCCCCGAGCGCCAGGCTGCCGCCAGTGGACCCGGTACCGAACTTCTCGGCCAGGAAGCGGCCGTGCGCCACCAGCGCAGCGGCATCCGCCCGGTTGACCGCGTCGAACACCTTGTCCATCGTCGAGCCGAGCAGGTCCAACTGGTCGATCAGGATCATCAGCGAGGTTTTGCCGCGATCCACCGGCCGGCTGTCCGCCCACTGCCGCGGCAGCCGCAGGTACCCGCCGATCGCCTCCGGCAGGTAGTCCGTTGCCGTGGCCATCACCGAGTACGCCTGCGCGCTGCCGCCGAGGTTGCCGAGCCTCGGGATGGTGTCCCGCACGGTCTGGACCACCCGGCCCACCCTGGACGCGACCACCGCCGGTACGGCACCGCCGGCGACCAGTTGCTCGACCCTCACCAGCGCGTCCAGCAGGTCCTGGTTCGTCGGTGCTCGCGGGATCTCGACCGGCTCGGGTTCGCGCTCACCACGACCGATGATCCGCGCGAAGAAGTCGCCCAGCGCCATCTCGTCAGTCCCCAGCCCGGTGGTCGGTTGGCCTGCGCTCAACTTCGGAGTCTGCGTCGTAGGGGTTCAGCGGCCGATCTCCAGTTCGAGGGAGCCGTGCACGACCCGCTGGTCCTGCTGCGAGACCCGCTCCAGGTAGGTCCGCGACTTCGTCACCTCGGACTCCAGCGTGCCGATGGTGGCGGCCATGTTGTCCAGCGCCTCCACCTTGAAGCTGTCGATCGCGTCCATCGTGGCGTAGATGTTCGCGAACGCCGCCTGCAACTGCGGCAGTCCGATCGTCGCCGACGCCGCCTGCTGCTGGATCGCCACCGAGTTGTCCCGGAGCATCTCCGAGGTGCGCTGGATCATGTCGCTGGTGGTGGTGTTCAGCGCGCTGATCTGGTCCAGCACCAGCTTCTGGTTGCCCAGCGCCTGCGCCACGATGACCGCCGTACGGAGGGCCGAGACGGTGGTGGTGGAGGCGCGGTCGACACCCTTGATCAGCTCGATGTTGTTCTTGATCACGATGTCGATGGCCAGGTAGTTCTGGATCGACACCGCGAGCTGGGTGAGCAGGTCCTGGTGTTTCTGCCGGACGTAGAACAGCACGTCGTCGCGGAACGCCTTCGCCTTCTCCGGGTCGGTCGCCTCCAGGTCGGTGATGGCAGCCGCCAGCCGTGCGTCGAGTCGCTCGGCGACGTACACATACTGGTTCAACCGGGTCATCGCGTCCCAGAGTTGCTGCTTCTCCAGGTTCAGTGCGGCGTTGTCCTTGCTGAGCTCGTCCTGGCCGTCCCGGAGTGCGTGCAGGATCCCCTCCAGGTGGCTCTGCGCGCTCTGGTACTTGCGGAAGTAGTCCTCGATCTTGTCCCCGAACGGGATCAACCCCAGCAGCTTCTTGGCGCCGGTCGCCTCCTTCGGGTCCAGGTTCTCGACCGTACGCCGGAGCTCGAGCAGGGTCTTGCCCACCGTCGAGCCCTCGGCCAGTCCGCCGCTCTGCAGCGCCTTCACCGGCGAGGACAGCAGCCGGTTGGAGCTCTCCGCGGCGTGCCGGATGTCCGCGTCGCCCATGCTGCGCACGTCGGTCGCCTTCGCGGCGAACTCGGGCGAGCGAGGCGCGGCCGTCATCAGCGAGGTGAGGAAGACGTCGACCTTCGAGTCCAGCCCGGGCAGCGCGGCCGGATCGACCGCCGGTGCCAGGCTGGGCGCGGCCGTCGCTGCGACCGGCTGCGTCGGCGCGGGCGCGGTCAGCGTTAGCACAGCCTGTGTCGCAGCGGGCGGCTGCAGCGGCGACTGTGCTTGTGCGGCGCCCTGCGAGTTGTCGGCTTCAGTCATGGTCGTAACCCCTCCGTGACAGCAAAAATGGCATCCCCGCGAGCGGCGCTCGCTCCCCAGTTGACTGACGCAGTCACTGAAGTCCGTGACGCGCAGCCAATCTACGCGGTTCCCGGTCCTCCCGGCCTTCTCGTTGCGTAGTTTTGTCGGGACCCCGGACACCGGGCGGGGACCTCGGACAGGTTATTTCCTGTTCGAGGTACCGACGGACTGACCGCGCCCCCGCCAGGGTGGCGGGGTCCCCGGGTCAGCGGCGGGTATAGGTGACGAAGCTGAAGCCGTCGCGGGGGTCGCGGGTGGTCTCCCGCCAGGTCGATCGGTCGAACGTCGGGAAGGTGACGTCGCCGGCGGGGGACTGGGCGACCTCGGTCAGTTCGAGCCGGTCCGCGAGCGGGAGAGCGTGGCGGTAGATCTCGCCGCCACCCGCAACGTACACATCATTGTCTTTGGCAAACTTCAGGGCGTCGTCAAGGCTGTGTGCGACCTCGACACCCTCAGCTT
>JAWWOY010000622.1:0-3304 GCA_033851195.1 Kribbellaceae bacterium
GGCCAGAAGACGGCGTACTCGGCCGGCAGTTCAGCGGCGATGTCCCAGAACTCCTCGCCGGGACTGGCCTCCCGGAGAGTAGTGAGGACCGCGCGAACCAGCACGAAGGCGACCTCGGTGGGGACACCGCAACGATCGGCGACCCGCCGCAGGAACTCTGTCCGGTCCATCCGCCGTGTCACCACGTCCTGCCGGTGCTTGCCCTGCTTGAGTGCCGGGTGGAAGGCACGGTCCAGCCGCGCGATCAAGTCGTCGACCTCGCCCGGCGCGAGCCGTTCGGCAAGGGTCTGCAGAACGGCTTCGATGGCACGCCCGGCCGCATCGGGGTCGACCCCGGCGCGCTCGGCAACCCGGCGGAGGAACTCAGCGGCCGGCATCAGCTGGACGAACTTGCCCTCCGCCTCCGCGACCAACGGGCCGAAGTCCTCCGGAAGCTCGGCGATCAGGTCGGCCAGCTCGGCGGGGTCGATCGCCCGACCGAGTGCGGCGAAGACGGCGCGAGCATGCCGTTCGGCGGTGGCCTCGTCCACGCCCGCACGCTTGGCCACGCGGAGGACGAACTCGTCGTAGTCGAACGGCTCAGCGTCGGTCTCCGTGAGCAGCCACGGGCCGGAACCGGGTAGTTGCTCCACCAGATGACGCGCCTGCGCGCGCGACAGACGCTCAGCGAGTGTCTGGAAGGTGACCTGCGAGGCACGGTCGGCCGACTCCCGGCTCACCTGGCCGAGCTCCTGCTGCACGATCCCGACGAACTGCTGGTAGTCCATAGCCGTACCTCCATCTCGACCATAGGGAGGGGGCCTGCCCGCGCGGACCACCCGATCACGGGATGATCCGGCGCAGGTTCTGCTTCAGGCCCAGAGCTGGCCTTCGAGGCGGTCCTCGGCCTCGTCGATGGTGCCTTCGTAGGCACCGGTGGAGAGGTACTTCCAGCCGCCGTCGGCCACCACGAAGGCGATGTCGGCGGACTCGCCGTCGCGCACACACTTGACCGCCTGGGCCAGCGCCGCGTGCAGGATCGCCCCGGTGGAGATACCCGCGAAGATGCCCTCGCTCTCCAGCAGCTCGCGCACCCGGCGGACGGCGTCGCGCGGCCCGACGGAGAACCTGGCGTCGATCAGCGATGCGTCGTACAGCTCGGGCACGAAGCCCTCGTCCAGGTTGCGCAGTCCGTACACCAGCTCGCCGTACCGGGGCTCGGCGGCGACGATCCGCACGTCCGGCTTGTGCTCACGGAAGAATCGGCCGACTCCCATCAGCGTGCCCGTCGTACCAAGGCCGGCGACGAAGTGGGTCACCGACGGGAGATCGGCCAGGATCTCCGGGGCCGTGCCGTCGTAGTGGGCGAGCGCGTTGGAGGGGTTGCCGTACTGGTAGAGCATCACCCAGTCCGGGTGCTCCTCGGCGACCTGCTTGGCCACCCGGACCGCCTCGTTCGAACCACCCGCGGCCGGTGAGGAGATGATCTCGACGCCCCACATCCGGAGGATCTGCCGGCGTTCCTCGGAGGTGTTCTCCGGCATCACGCAGACCATCCGGTAGCCGCGCAGCTTGGCCGCCATCGCGAGCGAGATCCCGGTGTTGCCCGAGGTCGGCTCGAGGATGGTGTTGCCGGGCCGGAGCCGGCCGTCCTTCTCGGCGTCCACCAGCATCCGCAGGGCCGCGCGGTCCTTGATCGAACCGGTCGGGTTGTGATCCTCCAGCTTGGCCCACAACCTGACGTCGGCCGACGGGGACAGCCGCGGCAGCCCGACCAACGGCGTACCGCCGACGGAGTCCAGCAGGCTGTCGAACCTCATCTCGGAACCCCTTCTCAGTCGGCTCAGCCGCCGGCCACGGCCGGCAGTACGACGACCACGTCGCCGTCCTTCACGCCAGTCTGGAGCCCACCGGTGAAGCGGACGTCCTCGTCGTTCACGTAGACGTTGACGAACCGGCGCAGCTCGGCCGGCTCACCGTCGACGATGCGCTCCTTCAGCCCCGGGTGGTGGCCGTTCACGTCGTCGATGAACTCGGCCAGCGTGCTGCCGGCCCCGCTCACCGCCTTCTCGCCACCCGTGTAGGTGCGCAGGATGGTCGGGACGCGCAACTCGATCGCCATGTCAGTTGTCTCCTAGATTGCTGCCAGTGCCTGCCTGGATAACGCCTGCCGCGACGGCAGTCATTCCGCCTGGTCGTAGGCCCTGACGACCTCGACCTCTTCCTCGGTGACCTCGCCGTCGACGATCCGGTACGACCGGAACTCGACCGGCCCGTCGTACGACGGTGAGTCCGCGCCGTCCCGGGTCGACACCAGCACGTAGTGCGCACCCGGCTCACCGGCCAGGTTGATGTCGGTCCGGGACGGATAAGCCTCGGTGGCGGTGTGCGAGTGGTAGATCACCACCGGCTCCTCGTCCCGCTCGCCCATCTCCTTGTACAGCCGGAACAGATCGCCGGAGTCGAACTCGTAGAACGTCGGCGACATCGCCGCGTTGAGCATCGGGATGAACCGCGCCGGCCGGTCCGAGCCCTCCGGCCCGGCCACCACCCCACACGCCTCGTCCGGGTGGTCCCGCCGCGCGTGCGCCACGATCGCGTCGTACGTCGCGGAGTCGATGATGAGCACGGGTCCACGGTACGGCGACCGCCGGAGCGCCCAGACCAACGCCGGGGTCTGTCCACATTACGGACAGGCGCTACCAGCGGTCGTGGACCTGGGGGCGGATCAGCTCGTCGTAGACAGCCCGTACGGCGTTCAGCTGGTCCGGCGAGAGCGGCGGGAGCTCGGCGGCGCCGATGTTGCCCGCCACCTGCGCGGGGTTGCGCGCGCCCGGGATCACCACGCTTACACCGGGCTGGTCGATGATCCAGCGGAGCGCGAACTGCGCCATCGTGGCACCTTCGGGAACCAGCTGCTTCAGGCGCTGCACCGCTTCGAGGCCGGTCTTGAAGTCAACGCCGGAGAAGGTCTCGCCGACGTCGAACGCCTCGCCCTGACGGTTGTAGTTGCGGTGGTCGTCGGCCCCGAAGGTGGTGTTCTCGTCGTACTTGCCCGACAGCAACCCGCTCGCCAGCGGGACCCGGGCGATGATGCCGACGCCCGCCTCCCGCGCGGCCGGCAACACCTCGTCGAGCGGCTTCAGCCGGAACGCGTTCAGGATGATCTGCACACTGGCCACATTCGGCCGGGCGATCGCGGTGAGTGCTTCCGCGCAGGTCTCCACGCTCACGCCGTACGCGGCGATGCGCTTCTCCTCGACCATCGTGTCGAGTGCGTCGAACACGGCATCGGTCGAGTAGACCTCGGTCGGCGGGCAGTGCA
>JAWWOY010000897.1:0-5421 GCA_033851195.1 Kribbellaceae bacterium
GCCACGGCACGGACCCGGTGCACATCACGCTGCCCGGTCACGACACCATGCTGGCGCTGAAGACCGCCAACGCGCTGCTGCTGATCGAGGTCGAGGGCAGCGACAGCCTGCTCGCGCTGCCGAAGCAGGTCCAGCGCGACCCGATCAAGGGCACCGTCGAGCACGTCGACCTGGTCATCGTGAAGCGCGGTGAGAAGGTCCAGGTCGAGATCGCCGTGCACGTCGAGGGCGAGGCCATCGGCGGCACCCTGGTCGTCGCCGAGAGCCAGACCATCCTGGTCGAGGCCGAGGCCACCCATATTCCCGCCGGTGTCACCGTGTCCGTCGAGGGCCTGGATGCCGGCGCCCAGATCCACGCTTCCGATCTGACGCTGCCGCGGGGCACCACGCTGGCCATCGAGCCGGACACCCTGATCATCAACGTGACCGCCGCCGCCACCGCCGAGCAGGTCGAGGCCGAGTTGGCCACGGCCGAGGCCGACGCGGGCATCGAGCGCGAAGAGCCGACCGCCGCCGAGCCGGCGACCGCGGGTGTCTCCGGCGAGTAAGTAAGCTCTCCGCATTACCACATTCACTAGGAGGCCGGGATCCGTGGCGGACGACGTGTGGTTGGTCGTCGGGCTGGGGAATCCCGGCTCTTCCTATGCCAAGACAAGACACAACGTCGGCCAGATGGTGGCCGACGAGCTGGCCAGCCGCTCGGGCAGCGGCTGGAAATCGGCCAAGCAGGCCAAGGCCGATCTGGTCGAGACCCGGATCAGCGGGGTACGGGCCGTGTTGGCCAAGCCCCGGTCGTACATGAACGACTCCGGCGGTCCGGTCGCCGGCCTGCTGAAGTTCTTCAAGGTCGAGCCGGTCACGCTGATCGTGATCCACGACGAGCTGGACATCGGCTACGGGACGCTGCGGCTCAAGTTCGGCGGCGGCGACAACGGCCACAACGGGCTGAGGTCGATCCGCAAGTCGCTTGACACCGGTGACTACTATCGGGTCCGGTTCGGCGTTGGCCGTCCGCCGGGCCGGCAGGACCCGGCCGACTTCGTGCTGAACGAGTTCTCCTCGGCCGAACGCAAGGACCTGCCGTTCGCGGTGGACCGGACGGCCGATGCGATCGAGTCACTGATGACCGAAGGCCTCGAAGTAACCCAAGGGAAGTACAACTCGTGAAATTGGCCGGTCTGGTCGACACCCTGATCACCGATCCGGTTGTGGCCGAGGCTGTTCGTGATGCCCGGGCCGACGGGGTCACCACGCTGGACCTCAGTGCACCCGCGCCGATCCGGCCGGTGCTGCTGGCTGCCCTCGCGGCCGGTGTTGGTGCTGATCGACCCGTGCTCGCGGTGACTGCAACCTTCCGCGAGGCGGAGGAACTGACCGAGGCGCTGCAGTGCCTGGTCGAGCCCGGCACCGTCGCTTACTACCCGGCCTGGGAGACGCTGCCGCACGAGCGGCTGTCGCCCCGGTCGGACACGGTCGGCCGGCGACTCGCCGTACTGCGCCGGCTGGTGCACCCGGACCCGTCCGACGAGACCACCGGGCCGATCAAGATCCTTGTCGCGCCGGTCCGCAGTGTGCTCCAGCCGCAGGTGGCCGGGCTCGCCGATCTGCGCCCGGTGCAGTTGCACGTGGGCGACGTCGTCAGCATGGACGAGCTGGTCGAACGGCTGGCCGGTGCGGCGTACCACCGGGTCGACCTGGTCGAGCGACGCGGCGAGTTCGCGGTCCGCGGCGGCATCATCGACGTCTTCCCGCCGACCGAGGAGCACCCGCTGCGGGTCGACTTCTTCGGTGACGACGTGGAGGAGATCCGCTACTTCGCAGTGGCCGACCAGCGTTCGCTGGAGATCGCCGCGCACGGCCTGTGGGCGCCGCCGTGC
The DNA here is from genome assembly GCA_033851195.1 of Kribbellaceae bacterium. Lineage (GTDB taxonomy): Bacteria > Actinomycetota > Actinomycetes > Propionibacteriales > Kribbellaceae > Kribbella. The sequence goes on from JAWWOY010000897.1 coordinate 1,878, forward strand.
CGCGAGTTGCTGCTGACCGCCGAGGTGCGCGGGCGCGCCGCCGTACTGGCGAAGGAGCACCCCGAGCTCGCCGAGCTTTTCGAGAAGCTGGCCGAGGGCCACGCGGTCGAGGGAATGGAGTCGCTCGCGCCCGTCCTCGTCGACGAGATGGAACTGCTGGTCGACCTGATGCCCGCGGGTACCCATGTCGTGGTGAGCGACCCGGAGCGGGTGCGGGCCCGGGCGCACGACCTGGTCGCGACCAGTCAGGAGTTCCTGGAGGCGTCCTGGGCCGCTGCCGCCGGTGGTGGCGAGGCGCCGATCGACCTGGGCGCGGCGGCGTACATGTCGCTTGCGGACGTCCGGTCGCACGCCTTGGGTAACGGGCTGGCCTGGTGGAGCATGTCGCCGTTCTCGGCCGCGCCGACCGACGCGCCCGAACTGAGGGACTCGCTGGGCGAGCGGGTGCACTTCGACATCGACTCCGACGCGGGTGCGGTCCGGAGCAGGGCGGTCCGCGCCCACGAGGTCGACCCGTACCGTGGCGAGACCGCCGCCGCGGTCGAAGATGTGCGGGCCTGGCTGCGGGACGGCTGGCGCGTTGTCTGTGTGACCGAGGGTCATGGGCCGGCCCAGCGGCTGGCCGAGGTGTTCTCCGAGGCCGAGTTGCCGGCCCGGACCGTGGACAACATCGACGGCATTCCCGACCCGGGTGTCGTGCTGATCTCCCAGGGCGCGCTCGACCACGGCTTCATTGCCGACGGCATCAAGTTCGCGGTGCTCACCGAGAACGACCTGGCCGGCCAGCGCAGCGCGGCCGAGCGCCGTTCGCAGCAACGCGGGATGCCGAGCCGGCGGAAGAAGGCGATCGACCCGCTCGAGCTCGGCCCCGGCGACTTCGTCGTGCATGAGCAGCACGGCGTCGGCCGGTACGTCGAGATGATGCAGCGCACCGTCGGCACCGGCCAGCAGAAGGCCACTCGCGAGTATGTCGTGATCGAGTTCGCGCCGAGCAAGCGCGGCCAGCCGGGCGACCGGCTGTACGTACCGACCGACCAGCTCGACCAGGTCACCCGGTACGTCGGCGGCGAGCAGCCCACGCTGGACAAGATGGGCGGCGGAGACTGGGCCAAGCGCAAGGGCCGCGCCCGCAAGGCGGTCCGCCAGATCGCCGGCGAGCTAATCAAGCTGTACGCCGCCCGGCAGGCGACCAAGGGGCACGCGTTCGCCATGGACACGCCCTGGCAGCGCGAGCTGGAGGACGCGTTCCCGTTCGTCGAGACGCCGGACCAGCTGGCCACCATCGACGACGTCAAGCGCGACATGGAGCGCGTGATGCCGATGGACCGGGTGGTCTGCGGCGACGTCGGCTACGGCAAGACCGAGATCGCGGTCCGGGCGGCCTTCAAGGCGGTGCAGGACGGCAAGCAGGTCGCCGTCCTGGTGCCGACCACATTGCTCGTGCAGCAGCACTTCGCCACCTTCTCCGAGCGGTACGCGGCCTTCCCGGTGAACGTGGCGCCGCTGTCGCGGTTCCAGACCGACAAGGAGTCGAAGGCCACCATCGACGGACTGGCCGACGGCTCCGTCGACGTAGTGATCGGAACCCACCGGCTGCTCAGTGGCGAGGTGGCGTTCAAGGACCTCGGCCTGGTCGTGGTCGACGAGGAGCAGCGCTTCGGTGTCGAGCACAAGGAACAGCTGAAGCAGTTGCGCACCGCGGTCGACGTACTGACGATGTCCGCGACACCGATCCCGCGCACCCTGGAGATGTCGATCACCGGGATCCGGGAGATGTCGACCATCGCCACCCCGCCGGAGGAACGGCACCCGGTGCTGACCTTCGTCGGCGCCTACGAAGAGGGCCAGGTGGTCGCCGCGATCCGGCGTGAACTGCTTCGGGAGGGACAGGTCTTCTTTGTCCACAACCGGGTGAACACGATCGAGAAGGCAGCCGCCCGGATCCGCCAGTTGGTACCTGAGGCGCGCGTCTCGGTGGCCCATGGTCAGATGCCCGAGCACCAACTGGAGCAGGTCATCCAGGGCTTCTGGGAGAAGCAGGCCGACGTCATCGTCTGTACGACGATCGTCGAGTCCGGCATCGACATCTCCAACGCGAACACGTTGATCGCGGAGCGCTCCGACCTGCTCGGCCTGTCCCAGCTGCACCAGCTCCGTGGCCGGGTCGGCCGTGGCCGGGAGCGGGCCTACGCGTACTTCTTCTACCCGCCGGAGAAGCCGCTCACCGAGACCGCGCACGACCGGCTCGCCACCATCGCCCAGCACGCCGATCTCGGGGCAGGGATGCAAGTGGCGATGAAGGACCTGGAGATCCGGGGGGCCGGCAACCTGCTCGGTGGCGAGCAGTCCGGCCACATTGCCGACGTCGGCTTCGACCTGTATGTCCGGCTGGTCGGCGAAGCGGTCGCGGAGTACCGCGGTGACACCAAGGCCGAGGAGCCCGACGTCAAGATCGAACTGCCGATCGACGCGCACCTGCCGCACGACTACGTGCCCAGCCAGCGGCTCCGGCTGGAGATGTACCAACGGGTCGCCGCGGTCCGCGAGGAGAGCGACCTCGCCGGTCTGGTGGAGGAGTTCCACGACCGGTACGGCGAGATCCCGGCGCCGGTGCTCAACCTGCTGGAGGTGGCGCGGTTCCGCTCGCACGCCCGTCGCGCGGGTCTCACCGATGTGACCCTGCAGGGTAATCTGATTCGTTTCGGGCCGGTCGACCTGGCCGACTCGAAGCAACTGCGGCTCAACAGGCTGTACCCGAAGAGCGTGGTCAAGGCGCAACTGCGTACGATCCTGGTGCCGAGACCGACCACCCGGCCGGTCGCCGGTCAGCCGCTCCGCGACCAGGAGTTGCTGCAGTGGTGCACCAGACTGATCGACGACCTGATCGCCGAGCCCGTCGGGGCATCGGCATGATTTTGAAACTCTCGGCTGGAGGAGAATCGGTGAGCACTCAGCTCGTTCGGACCCGGACCAAGGGCGCTGTGCTGGCGCTGGCCTCGGTGTTGCTGCTGGGCGGCTGCGCCGCGGGCACCCACCCGGGCGCGGCGGCCGTGGTCGGCGGGACCGAGATCTCGGTGACTGACGTCGACGCGACCTCCCACGCTGTCACCACTGCGCTGGGCCAGTCGTTCGGCACCAGCCTGACCCTGAACGAAATGGTGCACAGCGCCCTGGTCGCGAAGGTCGCCGACCAGCGCTCGGTGCAGATGACTGATGCCGAGGTCGCCGCCGCGATGAAGGCGGTCGTCGGTGACCAGGCGGCGTACGACCGGTTCACCAAGGACCCGGTCGCGAACGGCTTCCTCCACGACGTAGCCCGCGCCGCTATCGGTACCGTCAAGCTCGGCGGCGGGTCCAGCATCTCCGACCAGACCGCCCAGCAGGCCAGCCAGGCCGGCACGCAGATCGTCACGGACGCATCGAAGAACATCAAGATCGAGATCGCGCCGCGCTTCGGCAAGTGGGCCAACGGTCAGATCAGCGGCGTCTCCGGCTCCCTGTCGGACGAGTCCCCGCAGGCCAAGGCCGCGCGCGAGGCGCAGCA
>JAWWOY010001122.1:0-6047 GCA_033851195.1 Kribbellaceae bacterium
CGCCCGCGTCGGAGGCGGTGAGCCCGAAACCGATGCCGGTGCCCGGCTCCGAGGGCGCGCCCCAGCCCAACGAGGTCGTCAGCATCCGCAGGTCCTCGGCGAGGTCGGCGTCGATCCCGCGCTTGCCCGGCAGGATCTCCTTGCCGGGCGCCACGACGTTGCGCAGGCGCAGCTGCACCGGGTCGATCGACAGCCGCTGGGCGGCCTCGTCCATCTGCAGCTCGCCGGCCAGCGCCCCCTGCGGGGCCCCGAAGCCACGCAGCGAGCTGGCCGGCACCGTGTTGGTGAAGACGGAACGGACGCGGACGCGCACGGCAGGCACGCGGTACGGGCCGAAGCACCGGTTGGCGAGCTTGGCGCAGACCACCGGGCTGTTGTCGGTGTAGGCGCCGGAGTCCATGATGATGTCGAACTCGCGTGCCAGCAGCGTGCCGTCGGCGGCGAAGGCGCTGCGTGCCCTGATCTGGGCGCCGTCGGAGCGCGTGGTCAGCATCGACTCTTCGACGCTCAACGCCACGCGAACCGGGTGCCCGGTGACCCACGCGCCGAGCGCGGCGAGCGGCTCGACCTTGGTGTAGGACTTGGTTCCGTATCCGCCGCCGACGTACGGCACGACGACGCGCACGCGGGCGAGCGGCAGGCCGAACATGCGCGCCAGGTCCTCGCGCACCATGTAGGGGTGCTGCGCGGTCGAGTGGACGACGAGCGTTCCTTCCTCGAAGGAGGCGATCGCGTTGTAGGGCTCCATCGCGTAGCCGTAGAGCATCGGGTAGCGGTACTCGCCCTCGACGACGAGGTCGGCCGCCGCCATCGCGGTGTCCACGTCGCCCCAGTCGACCGTCGACTCGGCGCACAGGTTGCCGGTCAGCGCGGCGGTGCCGGCGTCGAGGCCGGCGTCGCCGAGTGGGGCAACGCGGTCGGGATGCAGCAGCGGGGCGTCGGCCTGCAGCGCGGCCTCGGCATCGATGACGGCCTCGAGCTCGTCGTAGTCGACGCGCACCAGCCGCGCCGCGCGGGCGGCCGCACGCGGGGTGCGAGCGACGACCAGCGCGACCGGCTCGCCGTGGTACATGACGCGGCCGGACGCCAGCGCCGGATGATCACGGGCGACGTGCCCGAAGCGGACCTCGAGCGGGGCGACCGACGCCGCCGTCACCACGGCCAGCACCTCGGGCACCGCCTCGGCGGCCTCGACGTCGATCGCCACGATCCGTGCGTGCGCGCGCTCGGAGCGCACCGCCACGCCGTGGACCATGCCGGGCACGGTCAGGTCGAGCGCGTAGGGGGCGCGACCGGTGACCTTCGCCGGGCCGTCGACGCGGGGGACCGAACGGCCGACGACCTTCAGCTCATCAGGCACGACGCATCACCTCCGCGGCGTCCAGGACGGCGTCGATGATCGTCGCATAGCCCGTGCACCGACAGATCGAGCCTTCCAACCAGTGCACGACATCCTCCCGCGAGGGGTCCGGATCCTGCTCGAGCAGCGCCTTGGCCGTCATCACCATCCCGGGCGTGCAGAACCCGCACTGCAGCGCCGAGTGCCGCAGGAAGGCCTCCTGCACGGGGTGCAGCGCGCCGTCGGCGTCGAGGTGCTCGATCGTCTCCACGTCGCGCCCGTCGATCTCCGCGGCCAGGGTCGTGCAGGCGCTGACGGGCAGGCCGTCGAGCTGCACCGTGCAGGCGCCGCAGACCTCCATCTCGCAGCTCGGCTTGGCCCCGCGCAGGCCGAGATCCCGCAGCACGTCGAGCAACAGGTCGGCATTGTCGATCTGCAGCGTCTGCTCACGGCCGTTGATGCGGCCGGTGACGGTCGTTCTGGTGTCGCTCACGACGGGCTCCCCGGGTCGACGATCTGCTCCAGTGCTCGTCGGGTGACGACGCCGGTGAGGTGACGCTTGTAGTCCGCGGAGCCCGACAGGTCGTCGACCGGATCCACGAGGTCCCGCGCCGCCTCGACCACGGCATCCAGCGCGTCGCGGTCGCGCACCGACGCGCCGGCCAGCGGCGTCGCATCGACGCGCAGCGGGCGCTCATCGACCGCGCCGACGACGACCGCCGGCGCCGTGGCGAACGTGTCGCCGGCCACCTCGCCCACGACCGCCACCCCGACCGTCGGCCGTTCCAGCGTGGCCAGCTTGCGGTACGTGGCGCGCACGCCGGGCGGCGGGGCGGGAACGACGACGGCGGTCAGCAGCTCGTCGTCGCCCAGCGCGGTCTCGTAGGCGCCCCGCACGAAGTCCTCGACCGGAAGCTCGCGGACGCCGCCGGCGGAGGCGAGCTCGACACGGGCCTGCAGCGCCGTGAGCATCGCCGGCGGGTCGGCATGGGGCTCGGCGAACGCGAGGTTCCCGCCGATGGTCCCGGCGGCGCGGACGCGGATGTTGGCAACGTGGCGCTCCAGCTCCGCCAGCGCGGGCAGCAGGCGGGCGAGGAGCGGCGACGTCTCGAGCTCGCGATGGGTGGTGGTGGCGCCGATGCGCACGGCGCCGTCGATCTCCCGTACGCCGCCCAGCTCGGGGCAGCGCTTGATGTCGATCAGATGCTCGTAGTCCAGCACCCCCATCTTCAGCGCGAGCAGCAGCTCGGTGCCGCCCGCGTAGAGCGCGCCGTCGTCGCCGAGCTCCCCCCGCAGCGCCAGCGCCTCGGCCAGGGATGCCGGCCGGTGCAGGCGGAAGTCGCTGAGGATCAGCATGCGGCGCAGGCTGGAACTCGCGGAGCCGGTCGCCAGTAGGACAGCATTGGATTTTGGATACTATCACTCCTCATGGTGACGCCGTGCCCGTGAAGAACCCGGCCGAGGACACGCTCGCGTCCGACTGCCGCACGATCGGCGACCTCGTCGAACTGGCCCGCAGGCGCCTGCCCGACGACGTGTGGGACTTCGTGGCCGGCGGTGCCGGCACCGAGGCCACGGTGGCGCGCAACCGCGCCGCGCTCGACGCGCTGCTGTTCGCGCCTCGCGCCTTGCGCGGCGTCGGCGTGCCCCGCCTCGCCACGAGCTTCGCCGGCCTCGCGCTGGACAGCCCGCTGATGCTCGCGCCGGTCGGCTCCGTCGCCCTGCTCGACCCGCGGGGCGCCGCCGCCTGCGCCCGCGCCGCGCACCGCACGGGCGTGGCCGCGTGGATCGGCGTGCTCTCCTCGCCATCCCTGGAGGAGGTGGCAGCCGATTCCCCGGGGCCGCTGGCGCTGCAACTCTCGGTCCGCAGCGACCGGGCGCTCGCCCGCGCTCTCGCCGAGCGCGCGAGCGACAGCGGCTACGCCGCGGTCTGCATCACCGTCGACAGCCCCACCGACGGCTGGCGCGACCGCGAGCGCCGCCACCCGCTCGAGCGGCGCGCCGCGCTGGCCGCTCCGAACCTCGACCGGACCGGAGCGGGCCGCGCGGACGGGCGCACCATGACGTGGGAGGACGTCGCGTGGCTGCGCGACGCGGTGGCGCTGCCGTTGGTCCTCAAGGGCATCACGGCCGTGGCCGACGCCGAGCGCGCAGCCGACATCGGGCTCGCCGGGATCATCGTCTCCAACCACGGCGGGCGCCAGCTCGACCACCAGCCGGCGGCGATCGAGTCCCTGCAGCGCATCGCCGACGCGGTCGGCGACCGCATCGAGCTCGCCGTCGACGGATCGATCATGCGCGGCACGGACGTGGTCAAGGCACTCGCCGTGGGCGCTCGCGCGGTGCTCGTCGGCCGCCTGATGTGCTGGGGGCTGGCCGCCGGCGGCGAGGACGGCGTCGTGCGAGCGCTGGAGCTGGTCACCGGCGAGCTGCGCACGACGCTGACCCAGCTCGGCGTCGCCGCCGTCGACGAGCTGTCGCGCGAGCATCTGCTCGACGGCTAGCACGGCGGCAACCGCTCCACGATCGCCTGGGCGCTCAGGACGGCGCCGTACTTGGCGTTGAGGTCGAAGAGGTTGGCCAGGTGCGGTTGCTCGGCGCGATCGAAGCAGCCGTCCTCGGCCACGACGACGCCGAAGCCCGCCGAGAACGCGTCGACGCAGGACGCGCGCACGCAGCCCGACGTCGTCCCACCGCAGACGGCGACGGTCTCCGCGCCCTGCGTTCGCAGGTAGGCCTCCAGCGACGTCCCGTAGAAGGCGCTCGCCCGAGCCTTCTCGCAGACCCATTCCCCCGCTCCCGGCTCCGCGCCGGCAACGAACTCGTCGGCGTCGGCGCGCCTGCCCGCCGGCTCGCGGGTCGTCGCCCGGCCGATCGCCGCCTGCGTGCGGCGATCGGCCCGGGTGAACACGACCGGCGCGCCGGCGGCGCGGAACGCGCCGAGCAGCAGCGCGATCTGGGGCAGCGCCGCCCAGGCACGCTCGCCGCAGCTCGTCGGATGCTCGCGCACCGCCTCGGCCACCGGCTGGGGCCGCGAGCCGACGAAGCCGCGCGTGACGTCGATCACGAGCAGCGCCGTGCGCCCGCCGCCCGCCACGGCGCCCCGGTAGCCGGCGCGCTCATAGAGCCACCGGTCAGCCGGGTCCAGCCACGAGGACCACGCGGGCAGGTCGTCGTGCTCGGACATCGACGCTCAGGCGCGATAGGCGGGCAGGATCTCCTGCGCCCACAGCTCCATCTGACCGAGCAGGTCCTCGATCGAGGGGTACACGAACTTCAGCTCGAAGTGCGTGACGCCCGCATCGACGAACTCCGCCACGCGGCGGCGAACGTCATCCACCGAGCCGAAGATGTGGCGGTCCAGCGCGAACTGGATGTCGTCGACGTCGCGCTCATACGTGTTGCTGCTCGTGCGGACGGTGGGCAGCGCGCGCTCGAGCGCGGCCTCGCGGGTCGGCGCGATCGCGGCGAGCTTCTCGACAGCGATGGTGATGGCCTTCGGGTCGCGCCCGTGCTCGGTGGCGGTCTCGCGGAGGAGCTCCGCCCCGCGCGCCATCTCCGACGGCGACAGCCAGCCGGGGATCCATCCGTCGCCGTACTTGGCCGTGCGCACCGCCGCGTGATCGGTCCACCCGCCCACCCACATCGGCGGATGCGGCGACTGCAGCGGTTTGGGGAACATCTCCGCCTCGGAGAACTGCACGTAGCGGCCGTCGTAGCTGGCCAGCGGCTGCGTCCAGATCGCCTTCATCGCCTGCATGTAGTCGTCGGTCATCGAGCCGCGCCGCGTGGACGAGATGCCGAACACGTCGAACTCGTTGGACTCCATGCTCGCCTTCGAGCCGAGCCCGACTCCGACGATCAGCCGGCCATCGCAGAGCCGATCGAGCGTGGCCGTCTGCTTGGCCGCGTAGATCGGGTTGCGCAGCGGCAGCACCAGGCAGGCGACACCGAGCGTGACGTCCTTGGTCTCGGCAGCCAAGTAGCTCAGCATCATGTGCGACTCGTAGAAGTCCGCCGTCTGGTCGTCGGCGATCGCCTCGGCCGAGCCCGACGAGATGTGGTGACGGTGCATCTCCGAGCTCCACACCACATGGTCGTGAACCCATACGGAGTCGAAGCCCATGCGCTCGGCCTCCTGTGCGGCCCGCACGATGTTCTCCGGGCTCGACAACGGCCCGGAGTTGGGGACCCGCACGCCGAACTGCACCTTCTCCATCGATTGCTCCTTGGACTGCATGGGGGTCATCAAAGGCGTACGCCGGCGGCCTCGACCGCCGGCGGCGCCGTGCGGTCGCCGATCACGAGCTCGAGCACGCGGTCGCGGAGCTCGGAGGCCCGGCGGTTGCCGAGCAGCTCCTGGCGCTGCAGGCGTGGGCGTGGCAGGTCCACGTCGACGACCTCGCGGATCGTGCCCGGGCCGATCGACATGACCGCGATCCGATCCGACAGGAAGACCGCCTCGTCGACGTCGTGGGTGACGAAGACGGTCGTGGCGGAGGTGCGCCGGACGATGTCGGCCAGCTCCTCCTGCAGGCGCATGCGCGTGAACGCGTCCAGCGCCCCGAACGGCTCGTCCATCAACAACACGTCGGGCTCCCCCACCAGCGGGCGGGCCCGGCGGGCACGCGGGTGCTTCCCGCCCGATACCTGGCGGGGGAGGTAGGAGGAGATGTCGGTGAGCCGGACCATCTCGATCTGGGCGGCG
>JAWWOY010001103.1:0-4223 GCA_033851195.1 Kribbellaceae bacterium
CCACGAGGGCGAGGCCCTTGTCCCAGAACCCCGGGTCGGCGAGGTCGACGCCGACGATCTTCCCGAGCTCCTCCGGGCTGCGCGATCCGCCCGCGCCGAGCAGCTCGAGGTAGGCGGGCACGAACGCATCGCCCTCCTCCTCGTAGCGCCCGTAGACGGCGAGCGCGAGCAGCTGGCCGTAGGCGTACGCGTAGACGTAGCCGGGCGTGGCGACGAAGTGGGGGACGTAGGACCACCACGATCGGTAGCCCTCGGTGACCTCGACAGCGTCGCCGAGCAGCTCCTCCTGGGACCCGGCCCAGAGCTCGCCGATGCGGTCGACGCTCAGCTCGCCGGCCTCGCGGCGCTCCGTATGCGCGAGGTGCTCGAAGCGGTTCATCGCGACCTGCCGGAAGACCGTGGCGATGGAGCCCTCGATGCTCTCCGCGAGCAAGGCCAGCCGCGACTCGGGCGTCTGCGCCTGCTCGAGCAGGCGACCGAAGACCAGCGTCTCGCCGAACACGCTCGCCGTCTCGGCCATCGTCAGTGGCGTCGACATGTGGAACACGCCCTGGCGCGCGCCCAGCGCCGCGTGGACGCCGTGGCCGAGCTCGTGCGCGAGCGTCAGCACATCGCGGCGCTGGTGGGTGTAGTTGAGCAGCACGTACGGGTGCACGGAGGGCACGGTGTAGGCGCAGAACGCGCCGCCGCGCTTGGCCGGACGCACCGGCCCGTCGATCCACTTCTCGTCGAAGAAGCGCTGCACGAGCGTCCCCAGCTCGGGCGAGAACGCGCTGTAGGACTCGAGGACCATCGAGCGCGCCCGATCCCAGTCGACCCGCTCGCCCTCCTGCGTGACTGCGGCCATGCGGTCGTAGTCGGCAAGCCGGTCGACCCCGAGCAGTCGCGCCTTGAGGCGGTACCAGCGGCGCGGAACCTCGTAGCGCGAGCGGACGGCGTCGATCAGCGCCTGGACGGACTCGTCGGAGGCTTCGTTGGAGAGGTTGCGGCTGGCCAGCCAATGCGGGTAGCCGCGCAGCCGGTCGTCGACCATCTTGTCGGCGAGCAGCGTGTTGAGGATGTAACCCCGCACCCGCAGGCCTGGCTGCAGCGCCGCGGTGACCCGCTCGGCGGCGTGCGCGCGGACCTCGCGGTCGGGCGAGAACAGCCGCGAGAGCGCTACCTCGAGCGAGACCGCAGGCTCGCCTTCGTCGAGCTCGACCTCGATCGAGGACGCCTGCTCCTCGAACAGCCGCGTCCAGGCGCCGCGGCCGGTCAGCTGCTTCTCGGCGAGGATCTTCTCCTCGGGCTCGGAGAGCAGGTACGGGCGGTAGCGGCGGGCCGTCCGCAGGTGATGGCGTGCGAAGTCGAGGCCCTCGGCGGTGAGCAGCTCCTCCGCCTGAGCATCGTCGAGCGCGGCCCACTCGAGCTCGAAGAACAGCAGCCGCGTCTCGATCGCCGTGGCCTTCTCCTGCATCCGCTGGAGCAGGGCGCCGCGCTTCGGGTCGGCGGTGTTCTCCGAGAAGGAGAGCATCACGTAGGAGGCGGCTCGGCCGAGGAGCTCCTGCAGCTCCGCGAGGGCCTGCATGGCGGCGACGAGGCCGGGCCCGTCGAGCTGCGCGAGCTTGCCGGCATGGGCCTCGGCGAACGCGTCGGCCTGGCGCTGGCCCTCCTCGAGCATCGCGTCGACGGCGGCGGCGGGATCCCGCGCAGCGGCGCCGTTGAGCAGATGGCTCAGGTCCCAGGCGACGGCGTCGAGCTGGGGATCGGTGGCGTCGGTCGCGCTCATGCGCGACACGATAGTTCGGTCAGCGCGCGAGCCGGCCGGACGCGGCGCTCGCGCGCAGGCCGTCGATCACGATCGCGAGGTGGCGGCGCCAGGCGTCATCGCAGGGATGCGGCCGTGCGGTCGCGCTGCCGACGCCGCACATCAGCATCGGGATGTCCTCCACGATCACGTCGGGGCGCATCTCCCCGGTCGCCTGGGCGTGGCGGATCAGCTCCGCGGCGATGTCCGCCAGCTCGCGCTGCCCGGGACAGGGCGCGCCGGGCGCGCGGGCCGCCATCGCCTCGGTCAGCGCGCGGTCGGCGGCCAGCGAGTCGCCCGCCTCCCACATAAGCTCCACGAACGCGGCCCAGGCGTCCTCGCGGCCGAGCTTGCCGCGCGCCTGCTCGGCGATGCGGGCGAAGGTGTCCTCGGTGAGCGCCTCGAGCAGCGCCTCCTTGGTCGGGAAGTGGCGGTAGACGGTGCCGACGCCGACCTCGGCGCGGCGCGCGACATCGTCCATCTGCGCATCCCGGCCGCGCTCGGCGAAGGCCGCGCGGGCGGCGGCGATGACCTTCTCTCGATTGCGCCGGGCGTCCGCGCGCAGCGGGCGCCTCGCGGCGTCGCCGAATCCGACGACGACCTGTGACATGTCCGTGAAGATAGCCCTTGACAATCGGAACGTCAATTCCGTATCTTCAGAAACGGAACCGGACTTCAGCTTCGTCAGCCGCCCTAAGGGCCGGTCCGACCGGGACTAAGGCCCAATCGGCTCCGACCTCCCGATGTGCGCAAAGGCGCGGTCGAAGACGATGTCCGCAGCCCATCGCCCCACCCGCACAGGAGATTTGCCTTGAGCCAGGACCAACCCACATCGGAGCGCAAGGGACTCGCCCTCGCCCTGCTCGCGCTCGCGCAGTTCGTGGTGGTGCTCGACGCCTCGATCGTGAACGTCGCGCTTCCCTCGATCGGCCGCGACCTGCAGTTCGCCCCCAACGACCTCTCGTGGGTCGTCAACGCGTACACGCTGACCTTCGGCGGCTTCCTGCTGCTCGGCGGCCGCCTGGCTGATCTACTGGGGCGCCGGCGCCTGTTCATGGTCGGCCTGACGCTGTTCGCCGTCGCCTCGCTGGCCGGCGGTCTTGCCCAGAGCTCCGGCTGGCTGATCGCCGCCCGCGCCGTGCAAGGCCTCGGCGCCGCGCTGCTCTCCCCGGCCGCGCACTCGATCCTCACCACCACGTTCACCGAAGGCGCCGAGCGCAACCGCGCGCTGGGCGTCTGGGGCGCGGTCGCCGGCTCCGGTGGCGCCGCGGGCGTGCTGCTCGGCGGCATGCTGACCCAGTGGGCCGGCTGGGAGTGGGTCCTGTTCGTCAATGTGCCGATCGGCATCGCCGCGGCCGCCGGCGCACTGCGCGTCCTCGCCGAGTCGCGCAACGAGGGTCCGCGCCACTTCGACGTCGCGGGCGCCGTGACCGTGACGGCGGGCCTCTCGCTGCTGGTCTACGCGCTCGTCGATGCCAACAACGCGGGCTGGGGCTCGACGAAGACGATCGGGCTCGGCGCGATCGCGCTGGCGCTGATCGCGGGCTTCGTGGCGATCGAGTTGCGCACGAAGGCCCCGCTCGTGCCGTTCCCGGGCATCTTCCGGCTGCGGACCATCACCGGCGTCAACATCACCGCGCTGTTCGTGGCGATGGCGCTGTTCTCGATGTTCTTCTTCGTGTCGCTGTACATGCAGAACGTGCTCGGCTACGACGCGCTGAAGGCCGGTCTCTCCTACCTGCCGCTGGCGGGAGGCATCATCGTCTCCGCGGGCATCGCGTCCTCGCTGGTCACCCGCTTCGGCTTCAAGCCGATCCTGGTGGCCGGGCTCCTGCTCACCGCGGCCGGCCTGATCTGGTTCTCGCAGGTGTCCGCGAACGGGACCTACGTCGGCGACATCCTGTTCCCGTCGCTGCTCGCCGCGGTCGGGCTCGGGTTCGCCTTCGTGTCCATGACCGTCGCCGCCGTGGCCGGCGTGCGGCCCGACGAAGCGGGCCTCGCGTCGGGCCTGATCAACACGTCCCAGCAGGTCGGCGGCGCGCTCGGCCTGGCGATCCTCGCCACGATCGCAACGGCGAAGACCGACGCCGTGCTCGCCGCGGCCGGCGGGAGCCCGGCGGCACGCGGCGAGGCGCTCACCGAGGGCTTCTCCCGCGCCTTCGAGGTCGGAGCCGGATTCGCCATCGTCGGCGCGATCCTGGCGCTCGTCCTGATATCGGGACGGCAGTCTCGCCAGCACGCCGAAGCGGCGCAGCGCGGCGAGATCGAGTCCGTCCCCGTGGCCGCCTGACCCCTCCCGGGCGGTCACCACGGGCCCGGCCCGGCGGCGTCCGCGCCGGGGGGCCGGTCGCCCGTCTACTCGAGCTTCACCGCTTTCCCCATGCCGAGCATGTTGTCCAGGTGCCCTTGGCCGGCAGCGAGCCGGACGTCGTGATCC
>JAWWOY010000673.1:0-6132 GCA_033851195.1 Kribbellaceae bacterium
CACAAGCCCGGCAAGGGCGGTGCCGTGATGCGGACGAAGCTGAAGAACGTGCTGTCCGGCAAGGTCGTCGACAAGACCTTCAACGCCGACGTCAAGGTCGAGGTGGCCAACGTCGACAAGCGCGACATGACCTACCTGTACAACGACGGCGGCTCGTACGTCTTCATGGACAGCGGGACCTATGAGCAGATCCACATCACCCCCGAGGTGGTCGGTGAAGCATCGAACTTCCTGTTGGAGAACCAGGAGGCCATCGTCGCGGTGCACGATGACATCCCGCTGTACGTCGAGTTGCCGGCCTCGGTCGAACTGCTCGTGGAGTACACCGAGCCCGGCCTGCAGGGCGACCGCTCGACCGGTGGCACCAAGCCGGCCAAGCTGGAGACCGGTTACTCGATCCAGGTCCCGCTGTTCCTGACCACTGGCGAGAAGGTCAAGGTGGACACCCGGACCGGGGACTACCTGGGCCGCGTCACGTCCTGATCCCCGAAAGCTGACAACAGAACATGTCTGCCCGCAGCAAGGCCCGGAAACGTGCGCTCGACGTGCTGTACGAGTCGGAGGTCCGCGGTCTGCCGGTAGGTGGCACGCTGGCCGACCGGGTGGCCGACGGGGACCCGCCGGTGAACGAGTTCACCGTGGCGCTGGTCGAGGGGGTCTCTGAGCACATCGGCCCGATCGACGACCTGCTGAGCACCCACTCGGTGGGCTGGTCGCTGGACCGGATGCCGGCCGTCGACCGCAATATCCTGCGGATCGGCGTCTATGAACTGTTGTTCGACGAGCAGGTGCCGGACGTGGTGGCGGTCAGCGAGGCGGTGTCGATGGCGCGGGACCTGTCCACCGACGAGTCACCGGCGTTCGTGAACGGATTGCTGGCCCGGCTGCTGCAGTTGAAGCCCACGCTCGGAGTCTGAGCAACCAAGAAGCCAAAAAAAGGCCCGGTACCGCCGTGTTGCGGTGCCGGGCCCTCTTGGCGTCCCCGTGCGTGGCCGGGGGGAACGGCCCCGGCCAGTGTTGTTTCGTCGCCCACCTGTGGTGTGTTCATGGTGTTGCTCGAGGCACAACCAGTGCACCGAGGGTGGGCCGGGGGCGGCCGTGGGCAGGCTGCTACGAGCCCTCGACCGTCTTCACGCCCTCAGGCGCCGGCTGCTTGTGACTCCGACTCCTCGATCTCGCCCTTCGCCTCCGGGTTCAGCACACCCCAGGAGATGAAGCGCTCGGTAAGAGTTGTCGGCGACTCGTCATAGATCACTGCCAGGGTTCGCATGTCGTCCTGACGGATCGACAGCACCTTGCCGTTGTAGTCCCCGCGCTGGGCCTGGATGGTGGCCGCGTACCGCGTCAGCGGACCGGCCTCGCTCGCGTCGAGGTGTTGTAGGGCCTCCAGGTCGAGGATCAACCTAGGAGGAGCGGCAGCCGCAGCAGCCGCACTGGCAGATCCGGGTAGCAGCTCACGGATCGGCACGCCGTAGAAATCGGCGAGCTCCGCAAGCTTCTGGACGGTGACGGCTCTGTCGCCGCGCTCGTACGAGCCGACGACGACCGCCTTCCAGCGACCCTTGGACTTCTCTTCCACGCCGTGCAGCGACAGCCCCTGCTGCTGGCGGATGGCGCGCAACTTGCCGCCAAGTGTCTTCGCGTATTCGCTAGGCACGCTGGTTCTTCCCTCCGACTCTGGTAATCCGGTAGTGGACCGTGAGTGGAAACCCTCTACGATTACACAGAGTAACAATATTCCGGCCCGAAGACCAGAGTCAAGACGGCGTGTCACTTCGGCTAGCATGTCAAGCAGTCCGAACGTCCTTTAAAGACCCGTCCAGAGAGGCGGGAAAGGAGGAACGGTAGCGATGAGCCCTGCCTCGGTGCCTGATTCAGTTGACGCTTTAGCTGGATCAAAGGCCATACCGCGCACAGTGCTGGATGCTTCCGACATTTCCCGCGCACTGACCCGGATCGCGCACGAGATCCTCGAGCGCAACCGGGGTGCCGACCCCGTCGTCCTGCTCGGCATTCCCACCCGAGGGGTGGGACTGGCGACCCGTATCTCGGCCCGGATCGCCGCGGTTGAGGGCCAGAGTGTGCCGACAGGGTCACTCGACGTAACCATGTACCGCGACGACATCAGCCTGAAGCCGGCCCGCGCGCTGGAACACACCGACATCCCGCCCGGCGGCATCGACGGCAAGGTCGTCGTGCTGATCGACGACGTGCTCTTCTCCGGCCGCACCATCCGCGCCGCCCTCGACGCCATCGGCGACATCGGCCGGCCGAAGGCGGTCCAGCTGGCCGTACTGGTCGACCGCGGCCACCGCGAGCTGCCGATCCGCGCGGACTACGTCGGCAAGAACCTGCCGACCTCTCTGGTCGAGCGGGTCACCGTCCACCTCACCGAGTTCGACGGCGCCGACGCGGTGCTGATCGCCGACAAGACGACGGGGGCAACCGCATGATGCGCCACTTGCTGAGTGCGGGCGACCTGAGCCGCGACGACGCGAACCTGATCCTGGACACCGCCGAGGAGATGCGCTCGCTGGCGGACCGGCCGATCAAGAAGCTGCCCGCCCTGCGCGGCCGGACCGTGGTCAACCTCTTCTTCGAGGACTCGACCCGGACCCGGATCTCGTTCGAAGCGGCCGCCAAGAGGTTGTCGGCGGATGTGATCAACTTCTCCGCCAAGGGCTCCAGCGTTAGCAAGGGCGAGAGCCTGAAGGACACCGCATTGACCCTGCAGGCGATGGGTGCGGACGGGGTGGTCTGCCGGCACGGTTCCTCCGGGGCGCCACACCTGCTGGCCACCTCCGGCTGGCTGCGGGGCTCAGTGGTGAACGCCGGCGACGGAACGCACGAGCACCCGACCCAGGCTCTGCTGGACGCCTTCACCATGCGCCGGCACCTCGGCTCGCTGGACGGTCGCCGGATCACCATCGTCGGCGATGTGCTGCACAGCCGGGTGGCCCGGTCGAACGTGCTGCTGCTGTCCACGCTCGGCGCCGAGGTCACAGTGGTCGCACCACCGACGCTGCTGCCGGTGAACATGAACGGCTGGCCGTGCGAGACGTCGTACGACCTGGATGCGGCGCTGCCGAAGAGCGACGCGGTGATGATGTTGCGGGTGCAGCGGGAGCGGATGAACGACGCGTTCTTCCCGAGCGCCCGCGAGTACACCCGTCGCTACGGGCTCGATGTGCACCGGATGGCGCAACTGCCGGACGAGGCGATCGTGCTGCACCCCGGCCCGATGAACCGCGGCATGGAGATCAGCGCCGACGTGGCCGACTCGACCCGGTCGGTGATCGTCGAGCAGGTCACCAACGGCGTCGCGATCCGGATGGCCGTGCTCTACCTACTGCTCTCGGGCAGCCCTGACAGCAGCCCTGAAACCAGCCCTGACAGCAGCAGTACTGAGACCAGCAGAGCAATGACTGAGGAGACCAGCGCATGACCGCGTACCTGATCACCGGAGCCAGCATCGTCGGCGGTGAGGTGGCAGACTTGCTGATCGACAACGGCGAGATCGTGGCCGTCGGCAACAACCTCCCCAATGAGGATGCCGAGGTCGTCGACGCCTCGGGCCTGATCGCGCTACCGGGCCTGGTCGACCTGCACACGCACCTGCGGGAGCCGGGTCGCGAGGACGCCGAGACCGTGCTGACCGGCACCAGGGCCGCGGCGTTGGGCGGCTTCACCGCGGTGCATGCGATGGCCAACACCGACCCGGTCGCCGACACCGCGGGCGTCGTCGAGCAGGTCTGGCGCCTCGGCCGGGAAGCCGGCTACTGCGACGTCTACCCGATCGGTGCGGTCACGGTCGGCCTGAAGGGCACCCAGCTCGCCGAGCTCGGCGCGATGGCCGACTCGGCCGCCAGGGTCCGAGTGTTCTCCGACGACGGACAGTGTGTCTGGGACGCCGCTCTGATGCGCCGCTCGCTCGAGTACGTGAAGGCTTTCGGCGGCGTGATCGCCCAGCACGCGCAGGAGCCGCGGCTCACCCAGGGCGCGCAGATGAACGAGGGCGAGCTGTCGGGCATCCTCGGCCTGACCGGCTGGCCGAGTGTTGCGGAGGAGTCGATCATCGCGCGCGACATCCTGCTGAACGCGCACGTCGGCTCCAAGCTGCACATCTGTCACCTCTCCACCAAGGGCTCGGTCGAGATCGTCCGCGCCGCCAAGGCCCGGGGGCTGGCCGTCACGGCCGAGGTGACGCCGCACCACTTGCTGCTGACCGAAGACCTCGCGACGTCGTACAACCCGGTCTTCAAGGTGAATCCGCCGCTGCGGACCAAGGCCGACGTCGAGGCAGTCCGCGAGGGCCTGGCCGACGGCACCATCGATATCGTCGCCACCGACCACGCGCCGCACCCGGTCGAGGACAAGGATTGCGAGTGGAGCGCCGCCGCGCCCGGCATGCTCGGGTTGGAGACCGCGCTGTCGGTGGTCCAGCACGCGATGGTCGATACGAAGCTGATGAGCTGGGCCGAAGTCGCGGATCGGATGAGCTACCGCCCGGCGGTGATCGGGCAGGTCACCGATCACGGCCGGAGGCTCCAGGCCGGCTCGCCGGCCAACCTGACCCTGATCGACCCGGCCGCACAGCGCACGATCGTGCCGGCCGAGTCCGCCTCCCTGTCCCGGAACACCCCGTTCGATGGGATGACCCTGCCGGGCCAGGTCGTGGCCACGTTCCTTCGCGGTACACCGACTGTGCTGAACGGGATGCTGGCTCGATGAAGACCGAAGCTGATGGGAGCCGACCAATGAAGCTGAATCATCCCCAGGCCGCACTACTGGTGCTGGAAGACGGCCGCAGCTTCGCCGGTACGTCGTACGGGGCGCCGGGGGAGACCTTCGGCGAGGCGGTGTTCACCACCGGGATGACCGGCTACCAGGAGACGCTGACCGACCCGTCGTACCACCGGCAGATCGTCACCCAGACCGCGCCGCACATCGGCAACACCGGCGTGAACGACGAGGACGATGAGTCGCAGCGCATCTGGGTCGCCGGGTACGTCGTCCGCGACCCCGCCCGGATCCCCTCGAACTGGCGATCCCGCCGGGCCCTCGACGACCAACTGAAGGCCCAGGGCATCGTCGGCATCTCCGGCATCGACACCCGCGCTCTGACCCGCCACCTCCGCGAGCGCGGCGCGATGCGCGCGGGCATCTCCACCGAAGAGTTGAACGCCGACGCATTGCTCGCCCGGGTGCTGGAGCAGCCGTCGATGGCCGGCTCCGACCTGGCCGACGAGGTCACCACCGCCGATGCGTACGTCGTACCGGCTCAAGGCGACAAGCGGTTCACCGTGGTCGCGTTGGATCTCGGGATCAAGTCGATGACGCCGAAGCGGATGGCCGAGCGCGGCATCGAGGTGCATGTGTTGCCGTCCACGGCCACCGTGGAGGAGGTGCTGGCGGTGAATCCGGACGGCATCTTCATGAGCAACGGCCCGGGCGACCCGGAAACCACCGAACACCCGACCACACTGCTGCAGTCCTTGCTGGAGCGGGAGATCCCGTACTTCGGGATCTGCTTCGGCAACCAGGTCTTCGGCCGCGCGCTCGGCCTGGCCACCTTCAAGCTGAAGTACGGCCACCGCGGTATCAACCAGCCGGTGCTCGACCGGGCCACCGGCAAGGTCGAGATCACCGCACAGAACCACGGCTTCGCTGTCGACGCTCCACTCGACGCAAGCGTCGAGACGCCGTACGGGACTGCCGAAGTGAGCCACGTGTCGCTCAACGACAACGTCGTCGAAGGGCTGAAGCTGACCGGGAAAGACGGCAAGCCGCTGGCCTTCTCGGTGCAGTACCACCCCGAGGCAGCCGCCGGTCCACATGACTCGGCCTACCTCTTCGACCGTTTCGTAGAACTGATGCAGTCTTCTGCACAGCAGATTGGTGACCGCTGATGCCTCGTCGTACAGACATCGACTCGGTGCTGGTGATCGGCTCCGGCCCGATCGTGATCGGCCAGGCCTGCGAGTTCGACTACTCCGGGACCCAGGCCTGCCGGGTGCTCAAGGAGGAGGGCTTCCGGGTCATCCTGGTCAACTCCAACCCGGCCACGATCATGACGGATCCCGAGTTCGCCGACGCGACGTACGTCGAGCCGATCACGCCGGAGTTCGTCGA
>JAWWOY010001110.1:0-2848 GCA_033851195.1 Kribbellaceae bacterium
TATCACAACCTGAATATGGTTTCGATACAGGTCGTTTCAGTACCACTGGATAACGGCTATATCAAGTTAAGTCGTATTCTCTCTGAAGCTGGGCGCGAGTCTTGCGGCACCTCTGCCTACAGCTCCCGCCTAAGATCGCTGCGCGGACGGTGACAGTGGTCGCTTGTGCAGTGTCAGGTCTCGCGGGGGCATCCGTGATGACGCCCACGCCGGCCAAGCAGCTAAGGGCGCCGATGATGTCCCATCGGTTGGGGCGGTAGCCCTTCGTCACTGCCACCGCGCTGTTGCGACCAAACCTGGGGGACCCTGACAATACCCGTACTGCGGGGATCTCCTTGGGCTCGGGAATGCCGCCTAGCTTGATAGGAGAGAAGCAATGAAGCCGAGAAACGGAGAAAGGCGACACGTGGTCAACACCCAATTCGTAACGCAGACAGAGCTCTTCGATCTAAGTGGTAAGCGCGGCCTGGTCACCGGTGGCACCCGGGGCATCGGGATGATGATTGCGCGCGGGCTTCTGCAGGCGGGCGCTCGCGTGGTCATCAGCTCACGCAGCGAGGAGGCGTGCGCTCGGGCGCAGGAACAGTTGTCCGAATTCGGCGACGTCCGGGCGGTCCCCGCCGACCTGTCCCGCCACGAGGAGTGTGAGCGCCTCGCTCAACTCGTCACGGCCGACTTCGCGAGTCTCGACATCCTCGTCAACACTGCGGGTGCGCTTTGGGACGAGCCGTTGGAGACGTTCCCGGACGCTGCCTGGGACACGGTGATCGACCTCAACCTGAAGTCTCCGTTCTGGCTGGTGCAGGCGCTGCTGCCGGCACTTCGCCACGCTGGGACCGCCGACGATCCCGCGCGGATCATCAATATCGGCAGCATCGCCGCCATCCACATCCCCGCGCGGCCCAACTACTCGTACTCCAGCAGCAAGGCTGCGCTGCATCAACTCACCAGAGTGCTCGCCAAGGAGCTGGGCCCGCAGCACATCACGGTGAATGCGGTGGCGCCGGGACCGTACCCGACGACGAAGATGGCTGCCACCCTCGAAGAGTTCGGCGAGGCGATCGCGGCGTCGGCCCCGCTGCGCCGGATTGGCCGCGACGACGACATGGCGGGTGTTGCCGTGTTCCTCGCCAGCCGGGCAGGCGCCTACCTGACGGGCACCATCGTCCCCGTCGACGGAGGGATCGCCACGACCGCGTGAGCCGGTGGCGCCGACACCGACCGCTCTGGTGGACGCCGAGGCTTCGGGGGATTGGCGGCACCCCCCTTCGGTTTCGGTGCGGGCCCAAAATGAGTGGATGGCCGCCACGCTTGATCTGCGCACCGAGATCCGAGAGTTCCTGAGGTCGCGTCGCGCCCGCATCGCGCCCGAGAATGCTGGCCTGCCCGCCTACGGTGGCAGACGTCGGGTCGAGGGTCTGCGGCGAGAGGAGGTAGCGCTACTGGCTGGGGTGTCGGTCGAGTACTACGTGCGCATCGAGCGCGGCAGCCTCGCCGGTACCTCGGAGGGCGTGCTCGACTCGCTCGCCACGGCCTTACAACTCAACGACGCGGAGCGCGATCACCTGTTCCATCTCGCAAGCCAGTCCGGGGAGCCCGGCGGTCGACGGCACAACACACCTCCCGCGACGGTGCGTCCGGCGCTGCAGGAGGTACTCGATGCCATTACCGCAGCGCCGGCGTTGATCCGCAATGGGCGCCAGGACGTGCTCGCCATGAATCACCTTGGTCGCGCGCTGTATTCGCCGATACTGGCCGACCCGCGACGGCCAGCCAACACGGCGCGGTTCGTGTACAAGCATCCCATCGAGGCCGAGAGGTTCTTCGTCGACTACGACCAGGCGACGCGAAATGCGGCCGCGATGTTGCGCATGGAAACGGGCCATCATCCCCACGACGAGGAGCTTATCGCCTTGGTGGGCGAGTTATCGACGTGCAGTGAGCTCTTCCGGCGGCAGTGGGCATCTCGGGACGTGTGGCTGAAGGGGAGTGGGAGCAAGCATGTGAACCATCCGGTGGTGGGCCGGCTCGACCTGAACTTCGAGTCCATGGCTCTGCCCACCGACCCTGGCCTGCAGTTGAACGTGTACACCGCACCTGCAGAAGGGCCGGCCGCTGACAGTCTGGCCCGGTCGGCGTCGTGGGCCCGGGAAGAGACGTTGGTGACCGAGCTCCGCGCCTGAGGCGGATGACCACGTTCCTAGCTGACATCGGCGATATCAAGATGGGTCGAATTCGTCGACGCTGGGCGTGATGGGCGGGGAACTGATTAAGGTCTGTTGTGTTGAAGACGGTTGAAACTCCGGCCAGTCGCGACGTCTTCAACATGTTGCCCCGATGTGGATTGCCGATTCGGTGCCGCTGGTAGTTGGTGGCGAGTGTCATAGCCTTTGGTGCAGTTTGCATTTGATTGCCGAGCGCTCCATCAGGCGGTGGCGGTCACCGGGGCTGTGGCCTGTTGATGGCTGGGTAGGTGGCCATGGGCACTGCTGCGCGCGCGGCGTGGATGTTCATGACCTTCGCTGAGTAGCCGAGAAGGTCTGCCAGGGATGCGGGGTCGATTTCCTTGGTGAGATCGTGAAGTGCTGCGTTGCGGGCGCCGTGGATGTCCATCCCGAGGCTGCGTAATCGGCTCATGAGGGATTGCTCGGAGATGTGGTGCCCGGCGCGGGTGCCGGGGAACAGCCACTGGGTTCGGTGGTTCATCGTCTGGTGGTTGCCGCGGTCGGCGAGGTGCTGGTGGAAGAGGGGGAGTAGGGGCTCGGGGATCGGTGCGGGCAGGGGTCCGATCCGGATCGTGGTCTGCTCGGCTGTGGTCTCGACGTCGTCGAGGGTGAGTTCGGAGATC
>JAWWOY010000741.1:0-6990 GCA_033851195.1 Kribbellaceae bacterium
ACTGGACCCGTAGCAACGATGTCGAGATCGATCTGGTCGGTGCCGATCGTGAGCCGGTGGCAAAACGCCTGTTGTTCCTCGGCTCGATCAAGTGGCTGGAGAAGAATCACTTCGACAACCACGATCTGGCTTCACTGCAAAAGCATCGGGCCGCCCTGACCGACGATCCCGTTCCGCTGGTAGCGGTCTCCCGCAGCGGCATTAGTTGCTCGGGACTTCAAGCTGCCTATGGTCCTGCCGATTTGCTCGCAGCCTGGCAGCAGCATTCGGTCTGACTGGCCCCCCGCCTGTCGGACGACGCCAGCTGAAGTATCAGAGGCGAGAGATCTGGCCAGGGTTTCCTGACTGCCAGTGGCTGGGCACGAAGACCCGCTCCTGGTGTCGGCAGAGGCCCTGGCAGACCGGGCAGTTGGTAGAGCTGCAGCCGAACAGCACCCAAAGGCCGTAGGGCTCCGGAGCACTGCGGCGTTTCTCGTTCAGTGCGACCTTGCAGTGCAAGCATCGAGGCCTGGGCATTCCTGTCCTTCGGAGGGCCTTGGCAGGAGGGCGGCTGGCGTCCCTTCGGCGCCCGAGCGACCAAATGGTTCGCAGGAGCCGTAGCGGCCACGGCCCGACATGCAGCCGTATCGCGCGTTGATGCGTGTCCACCTTGGCTGGGCCGACGTAGGCCGCCGGATACCGTCTCGGTCGGTTGGGGTAAGGCCGGGGTCGTCGACTGTCGGGTCGGATGCTGGTCATGATCCCCCCACTCCGTGGCCACCGCACCGGGTTTCCCCGGATGGCCGGACCACTGCTCGGTGATCAGAGCTTTGTTAGGACTAGCGTCCGGCCACGACGAGGGCTGCGGAAGCGCTGCGGAGATGTCCGTACAGACCCGTACTGCGGCGTGGACCCCGTGGAGATGTCCGTACAGACCCGTACGGCGTACGTGGACCCGTACAGGTTGCTCCGGTAGCGTCTTGGTCACTCCCTGTTGGGGGTGGGGGCTTGGGGGCGCCGATGAGTTACGGGGAAAAAGAACTGCGAGAACCATCACCGGACCGAATTCGGAACCGGACGGAATTCTCGGTCGAGCTGACGCTGCTGCGGAAACGGGCCGGCCTCACCGTTCGGGATGTGTCCAGCCAGATCGGAGAACTTCAGGCGCACAGCACCCTCGGCGACTGGTTCGCCGGTCGGAGTGTGCCGTCGACCTCATCACAGGGCTTGCTGATCAAGGTATTGCAGGCGTGCGGGGTCAGCGCGGATGTCGAGATCGACAGGTGGGTCGGAGCCTGGCGGCTGGTACAGCGGGCGCCTGGACGACGGACTGGCCCGGTTCCGTATCGCGGGCTCGCCAGCTTCCAGCCGGCGGACAGCGATTGGTTCTTCGGCCGCGAAGCCCTGACCGAGCGGGTGACCGCGCACCTCACCGATCTGGACGCCGCTGGCGGCGGGCTGCTGATCGTGGTCGGTGCTTCGGGCTCGGGCAAGTCTTCGCTTTTGAGAGCCGGCGTCATCCCTGCCCTCACCACCCGTGCGGCGCCAGGGCGACCGGCCTGGCCGCTGGTGCTCCTGACCCCCGGAGCTCATCCGGTGGCAGAGCTGGCGGCGGCGGTCGGGGATCTGCAGAACGGGTCAGATCGCCTGCTCATTGTCGTGGACCAGTTCGAGGAACTGTTCACGTTGTGTTCGGACGAGGAGGAGCGTCTCGCTTTCATCGCTGCCCTCTCGGCCGCAGCCCACTCCCCGGCGCCGAGCGGCCGGCGGGTAGCGACCGTCGTCCTGCTTGGCATGCGCGCGGACTTCTACGCCCATGCACTGCTCTACCCCGAACTCGCCCAGACTTTGCAGAACGCACAGTTCGTCGTCGGTCCGCTGAGCGAGGCGGACCTGCGGCGCGCGATCGTCGAGCCGGCCAACAAGGCGAATATCGTGATCGAGGACGGCCTCGTCGAGTTGTTGCTCCGCGACGTTGCGCCGGTGGTGGGAGAGCACCGCGGCGCTCTGCCGTTGCTCTCACACGCCCTGCTGTCCACCTGGGAACGAGCACAGCGGGGCCGGATGACGACCGGAGGGTATCTGTCCAGCGGGGGGATCGAGGGCGCTGTCGCACGTACCGCTGACGTTGTTTACAACGAGCTGACCGGTGCTCAGCGAGCGATCGCTCGGCAAGTGTTTCTCCGCCTTGTGAACCTCGGCGAGGACGCCGCCGACACTCGCCGGAGGATCAGTCGGTCCGAACTTGAGCACGCCAGTAGCGAACCAGAGTTGGGGCAGGTGGTCGAGCGCTTCGTCGAGCGGCGTCTGCTGACCGCTGATGCGAACACGATCGAGATTAGCCATGAGGCCTTGCTGGTCGCCTGGCCACGACTGCGTCGTTGGATAGATTTCGACCGTGAAGGCTTGCGGGCTCAGCGCCAACTCGCGGACGCGGCCAGGGAATGGCGTGATCTCGGACGCGAGCCCGGGGCGCTCTATCAGGGCGGCCGGCTGGACGGGGTGCGTAGCTGGGCCCGCCAGAGCGGGCGCGGCCGCGAACTGAACCCCTTGGAGCGGGAGTTCCTCACCGCCAGTCTGGACCGCGAGCAGGCGGAGCGGATCGTGTCCCGACAGCAGACGCGGCGACTTCTGCAACTGGTCGCCGCGCTTGCCGTCTTGTCCCTGCTGGCGGGTGCACTGGCCGGATATTCCTACTGGAAACGTGATTCGGCCAACCGGGAACGCGACCTGGCCGTCTCGCGTCAGGTCGCGATCACCGCAGACCGGTTGCGCGCCACCGATCCGGGGCTCGCGGCCCAGTTGTCGTTGGCCGCGTACCGGATCGCGGCGACGATGGAAGCCCGCTCCAGCCTGTTGGACGCCACCGGGGTGCCACCGGTGACCCGGATCGTCCGGCCCTCGAAGGGACCGCAGAACATCATCTTCACCCCGGACGGGCGCACCATGATCGGGGCCGGCGCAGGTCCCAGTGATACCGCGGTGTTGTGCTGGAATGTCAGCGATCCCCGCAAGCCCGCCCTGATGGGAACGCCGCTGTCCGGGCACACCCTGCCGATTTTTGGCTTGGCAATCAGCCCCGACGGCCGACTGCTGGCCACTGGCGGGCGCGACCAAAGCGTCCGGCTGTGGAACGTCGCGGATCCAGCGCGCCCCGTCGCGCTCGGCCCAGTGGCTGCTGGGCCGGCCGGCACGGTTTACTCGCTGGCGTTCAGCCCCGACGGCAGGACGCTAGCCGCAGGCAGTTCCGACCGGATGGTCCGGCTCTGGGATGTGACCGATCAGACCAAGGTGACAGCCCTGGGGCCGCCCCTGCAGGGTGCGGACGGCTTCATCCAGTCAGTCGCTTTCAGCCGCGACGGTGGCATCCTAGCTGCCGGCGATGCCACCGGCTTGCTGCACCTGTGGGATGTCGGGAAGATCGCGAAACCGCAAGTCCTCGCGCGGTTGCGGACGGGGACTGTGCAGATCAACACAATAGTGTTTGCACCGGCAGGAAGGATGCTCGCTGTCGGTGGCGCGAAAGGCATGCTGCAACTCTGGGATGTGACGAAGCCGGCTGCCGCCGTACGGAAGCCGATCCAGATCCAGGTGCCGGATAACTGGGTCAACTCGCTCGCCTTCAGCCCGGACGGCCGGATGCTCGCTGTGGGTAGCTCCGACAACGTCGCGCAGATCTGGGAACTGGCAAACGGCCGGATGGTCGCCTCGTTGCCACACACGGAGCCGGTGTCGACGGTGGCCTTCCTGAACGGTGAGCAGGCCCTGGCGACCAGCGGCTCTGACGGGGTCGCCCGGCTCTGGTCGATCCCGGGCCCGGTCATCACCGGGGCGACAGCGACTGTGACCACCACCGCGTTCAGTCCTGACAACCGCTCGCTTTCGATCGTCGGCGGAGGTGCATTCCTCTGGGACGTTTCACAGCCGCGTGCACCGGCCGCCTTGGCATCTGGGCTGGTATCACCTCCGGGCGCCGAGCCGATCAGCGGCGCTGGTGCGTTGAGCCCGGATGGCAAGGTGCTCGCCGCAGGGACGACCGGGACCTCGGTCCTCACCTGGGACGTGGGCGATCCCAGCAGACCTGTGCCGCTCGGACCGCCCCTGACCGGTCCTACAGCCGTTGTGGAGTCCTTGGCCTTCAGTCCGGACGGCCGGTTGTTGGCAGCGGGTAGCGACGACGGGAAGGTGCATCTGTGGGATATGAGCGACCCACGCCGGCCGGTGGCCCTGCCGGTTGCGCCGGGTGCCGACAGCAACTACATCTACATGGTGGCCATCAGCCCGGACGGCCGGACGCTGGCCGCGGTGACGGCGGACGGCCTGATCCGGCTGTGGGATCTCACCGATCCCCGCCGGCTGCAGGCGATGACGCCGGTCAAGGGCTCCGTCGACCTGCTGTACTCGGTCGCGTTTAGCCTCGACGGACGAATCCTTGCCACCGGCAGCGCGGACGGTACCGTCCGACTCTGGGATGTGCGGGACCCGCGAAAACTCGCTCCGCTCGGCGAGCCGCTGACGGGACCTGACGGTACGGTCTCGGCTGTTGCCTTCGGCCCCGATCGCCGAACGCTGGCCGCTACCACGCGCAGCGGGCAGGTCTGGTTCTGGGATGTGTCTGCGCCGGATCAGCCGCGCACGGTGGCTATCCTCACCGCGTCGGATGCAGCCGTCTGGGCTGTCGGGTTCAGTCCGGACGGCCACACCGTCGCCACCGGAGGGTCCGACCGGACCGTCCGGATCTGGGAGACCGATCCGAAGCGCGCGACCGAGCTCATCTGCGCGGTCGGCGGCGATGCCATTTCCAAGGAGGAGTGGGGCAAGTACGTCCCGGGGGTGCCGTACCGGCCGGTTTGCTGAAGCGCGGCAGATTAATGTCTCGCTGAGGTGATGCATCGGTTCTAGAGTCGGCGCATGACCCACGTCCTATCCGCCGTGGCCTGGCCGTATGCGAACGGTCCCAGGCACATCGGCCATGTCTCCGGCTTCGGTGTTCCCTCCGACGTGTTCAGCCGGTACATGCGGATGGCGGGTCACGACGTACTGATGGTGTCGGGCACGGACGAGCACGGTACGCCGATCCTGGTGCAGGCGGAGCGGGAGGGCGTCTCGCCCAAGGTGCTTGCCGACCGCTACAACCGGGTCATCGTCGAAGACTTGCAGGGCCTCGGTCTGTCGTACGACCTCTTCACCCGCACCACGACCCGCAACCACTACGCCGTCGCGCAGGAGCTCTTCCGGACGGTGCACCGCAACGGCTACCTCGTGCCCCGA
The DNA here is from genome assembly GCA_033851195.1 of Kribbellaceae bacterium. Classification (GTDB taxonomy): domain Bacteria; phylum Actinomycetota; class Actinomycetes; order Propionibacteriales; family Kribbellaceae; genus Kribbella. The sequence continues at coordinate 5,251 of JAWWOY010000741.1, forward strand.
ACAACCAAAGGTGCTATCTCGCCATCCACCGGGCGCACGCTGCCGGACCGCTACATCGAGGGCACGTGTCCTATTTGCGGGTACGACGGTGCGCGGGGCGACCAGTGCGACAACTGCGGCAACCAGCTGGACGCGATCGAGCTGGGCAATCCGCACAGCCGCATCAACGGAGAGACCCCGCTCTTCGTCGAGACCGAGCAGTTCTTCCTGGACCTGCCGGCTCTTGCCGAGGCGCTCGGGGCCTGGCTGCGGACGCGCATCGACTGGCGGCCGAACGTGCTCAAGTTTGCCACCAACCTGCTCGACGATGTCCGCCCGCGGGCGATGACCCGGGACATCGACTGGGGGATCCCGGTGCCGCTGCCGGGCTGGGAGGACAACCCGAACAAGCGCTTGTACGTCTGGTTCGACGCGGTCGTCGGTTATCTGTCGGCCTCGATCGAGTGGGCCCGGCGTACCGGCGATCCCGACGCCTGGCGGGCCTGGTGGTGCGACCCGGCCGCGCTGTCGTACTACTTCATGGGCAAGGACAACATCACCTTCCACGCGCAGATCTGGCCAGCCGAACTTCTCGCGTACGAAGGATGCGGCACGCGCGGCGGCAAGCCTGGGGCCTATGGCGAGCTGAACCTGCCGACCGAGGTGGTGAGCAGCGAGTTCCTGACGATGGAGGGTCGCAAATTCTCCTCGTCACGGTCGGTGGTGATCTATGTCCGGGACGTGTTGGAGCGATACGGCCCTGACGCGTTGCGCTTCTTCCTCGCGGTGGCCGGGCCCGAGTCGCAGGACACCGACTTCACCTGGGCGGAGTTCGTCCGGCGGAACAACGACGAGCTGGTCAGCACCTGGGGCAACCTGGTCAACCGGACCGCTTCGATGATCGCGAAGAACCTCGGCGTGATCCCCGCGGCCCACCAGCTGATCGATGCCGATCGCACCTTGCTCGCAAGCAGCAAGAACGCCTTCGGCACGGTCGGTGGACTGCTCGAGCAACAGCGGCTGAAGCAAGCGATCGGCGAGGCGATGCGAGTCGCCACCGAGGCCAACCAGTACCTCTCCCAGCAGGCGCCCTGGAAGCTCAAGAACGGGGACCCGGAGCGGATGGCGACCGTATTGCACGTGGCGGCGCAGGTTGTGGCCGACAATAACCGACTACTGGCGCCGTTCCTGCCGCACTCGGCCCAGCGGGTGCATGAGGCACTCGGCGGGACCGGCGGGTTCGCAGCACAGCCGGAGGTCAAGGATGTGGACGACCTCGACGGTGGCCCGGGCTATCCGGTCATCACCGGCGACTACTGCGACCAGCCCGCCTGGGCGTCGCAACCCGTCGTACCGGGGACTCCCGTTCCTTCGCCGGAACCCGTGTTCGCGAAGCTGGCCCCGGCGGTCGTCGAGGAGGAGCTCGCCCGGCTGCTGGAGGCGTGACGCTTTTCTACAATCTCCTCCGCCTGTTTCGCCGTACTGTCAGAAGACCAGCGAAAGAGGGAGTGGAGAGAATGGCTGACCATGTGGCCACCGCGGAGACCGACATCAGCGCGTCGCCCGCCCAGGTCTGGTCCGCACTGACCGACCCGGAACAGATCAAGAAGTTCATGTTCGGCACCGACGTGCAAACCGACTGGCAGCAGGGCAGCCCGATCGTCTGGAAGGGCGTGTACGAGGGCAAGGAGTACGAGGACAAGGGCGAGATCCTCGAGATCGAGCAGGAGCGCCGGCTGAAGGTCACTCACTTCAGCCCGC
>JAWWOY010000773.1:0-4369 GCA_033851195.1 Kribbellaceae bacterium
TCACGATGCCGCCGAACGGCGGATAGGTGAACGGCATCGGGGTGCCGCGCAGGCGCGCGCTGTACAGAGACGAAGGATCGTCCAACATCGCCGAGCCGCCCAGCCGGTAGACCTTCAGATCTATCCCGGTGTGATTCCACAGCATCGGCAACAAGAGGCCGGTGGCAGCACAGGTCAGCGCGGTCAGCAACCGAAGTCGGCTGGTCGTGAGCTCCATCCACCCCCGTCTGAGCCGGATCACGTGTCTAGGACCGCCGGGGCGCGAGGATGATCGGACGGAGCAAGCGGCGCTCGTGAACGGAGGCCCAGCGCGAGTAGGAGGACCGCGACGATGGCGGCGATCAGGTAGCCGTTGCCGGTGAACTGTTCGCCGAACGACCAGGTGAGTTCCCTATCCTCGTGGTTCGGCGGCCACCAGATCGGTGCCAGCGCGAACAGGCCGAACCAGGCCACGGTCAGTGGGACCTTCCTGCGCAGCGGCGTCGACGTCAGCAGCGAGACGCCGAGTGGGATAGCCCAGACCCAGTGGTGGCTCCAGGACACGGGTGAGCACAGCAGACCGATCAACCCGCAGACCGACAGGCCGGCGAGGCGGTCCCCGCGCATCCACAGCGCTCGAGCCAGCCACAGCCCGGCGAGTACGGAGACCAGGACAAGGCCCTGCCACAGTCTGCCGCCGCCGTTCAGGTCGCCGCTGAGCCGGACCAGGAAGGCATTCCACGACTGATTGGACGAGAAGGCGAGCCCCCCGATCCGGGTGGTGTCGGACACCAGCGAGGTCCAGTACTCCGTCGCTGCCTCGGGCGCCAGCAGGAATCCGAGCAGGACCGTGCCCGCGAACGCGGCTGAGGCGTGGGTCAATGCCCGCCATTGCCGGGTGACGAACAGCAACCCGAGGAAGACCAACGGGGTCAGCTTGATCCCGGCAGCGATTCCCAGCCAGATCCCGCGGCGGGGATGCTTGACGTCCAGGAGGTCGTACATGATCAGAGCGCAGAGCATCAGGTTGATCTGGCCGAAGCCGAGCGTCTCCCGCACCGGTTCCAGTACCAGGGACCCTGCCACCACCGCGACGAACGCCGCGACATGCAGCCGGCTGCCGGCGTAGCGCAGGGAGAGACGCCAGACGAGGGCAAGGCTGATCAGCGACGCCGCGGTCCAGAGCGCGGCGACCAGCGACCACGGCACCAACGACACCGGCACCATCACCAGCCCGGCGAACGGCGGATAGGTGAACGGTAAGCCGCTCCCCTCCATCCGCGCGCTGTACAAGGTCGAAGGATCATCCAGCATGGCCGAGCCGCCGAGGCGGTAGACCTTGAGATCGACGAGCGAGTGGCGCCACAACATCGGAAGCAGGATGCCGACAGCAACGCAGACGAGCGCGGCGAACCACCAGCGTGTTGCATTATCCCACCGCCCCCGTGTCACTCCGAAGATACTGGCACGGCCGGAGGCCACCACGATCCCCTGGCGAACCAGGCTCGTTCGCCGTGCCTGCGACCTTCCGGCCGAGGCCCGCGACTGCCCCATGCACAAAGGAGAGGCGTCCGCCGACTTTGTGCTCGGATCAGCCATGCGCGGCGTTGAAGACGTGGATGAATCGCCTGGATCACAGGTCGGGGAACGTGTAGTCGTACTCGAAATCGTAGGGGTCTCGCGAAAGAGGGGCCGGGCCGTGCACAAAGGCGCAACCAACGCTGCCGCGAACCTCGCGGGGGACGCTGCGGGAGGACGCCGGTGGGCGCTGCGGTGGGCGCTGTAGGGAGTCAACAGATGCGCGGTAGTTGTTCTCCGATCGGGGTGTCGACTACTCGGGTCGCGCCGAAGGCCGTCTTTGTGACCACCATGCCAGGGTGGTCCTCGACGCACTCGCCGATCACCGCAGCGTCCGAGCCCAGCGGATGAGCTCGCATCGCGGCCAGCACCTCGTCGGCGTCCTCTCGGGCGACGATCGCGAGTAGTTTGCCCTCGTTGGCGACGTACAGAGGATCTAGGCCGAGGAACGAGCAGGCGTTGGCGACCGTCTCCGGGACGGGCAGGTTGCGTTCGATCAGCTCGACGCCGACGCCGGCCGCCTTGGCGATCTCGTTCAGCGAGGTCGCGACACCACCGCGAGTCGGGTCCCGGAGCACGTGCACGTCGGGGGTGACGTCCAGCATCGCCGAGACCAGGCCGTTCAACGGGGCGCTGTCACTGACCACCTCGGTTCCGAATGAGATGCCCTCGCGCACGCTCATGATCGCGATCCCGTGTACCCCGATCATGCCGCTGACGATCACCACGTCGGATGGCGCGGCCCGCTGCGGCCGGATGTCCACCCCGTCGCGGACCAGCCCGATCCCGGCGGTGTTGATGTAGACGCCATCACCGTGGCCGGCATCGACCACCTTGGTGTCGCCGGTCGCGATCGTCACGCCGGCCCGCTCGGCCGCCGTACCGAGGTCCTTGGCGATCCGGCCGACCACGGACAGCTCGACACCCTCCTCGAGGATGAAGCCGCAGGACAGGTACGCCGTCTGCGCGCCGCTCATGGCCAGGTCGTTCACCGTGCCATTAACGGCCAGATCGCCGATGCTGCCGCCCGGGAAGAACAACGGCTGCACGACGAACGAGTCCGTCGAGAAGGCCAGTCGCGCACCGCCCATCGTCACTACGGCCGAGTCGGTCAGGCCGGCCAGCACCGGATTGGAGAAGGCCGGCACGAAGAGGTGCTCGATCAGCTCGCCCGACATCTGCCCACCGCCCCCGTGACCCATCACGACCGTCGGGTGGTCGCGCAACGGCACCGGGCAGGTCCACCCGCTGAAGTCCGGAGGATCGGGCAGGGTCGGGTCCGGAAGCATCACGTGCTCAGCCAACAGAACTCACCGCCCCCGCTGCCGCGGGAGTCTGCAGCCGCCTGTAGAGGTAGTAGGCGGCGCAGGCGCCCTCGCTGGAAACCATGGTGGCGCCGAGCGGGTTGCGCGGCGTGCAGAGCGTGCCGAACGCTGAGCACTCGTGCGGCTTGATCTGCCCCTGGAGTACCTCGCCGCTGCGGCAGATCTTGGACTCCTCCGTCCTGATGTCCCGGACCTGGAAGCGGTACTCGGCGTCGTACTCGCGATAACGCTCCGACAACCGCCAGCCACTCTGCGGGATCATCCCGATCCCCCGCCAGGCACGGTCGGTGGTCTCGAAGACGTCGGCCAGCATCGCCTTCGCCGCCGGGTTGCCCTCATCCTGCACCGCTCGCCGGTAGGCGTTCTCGAGCTTGTACTCACCGCGCTCCAACTGCATCACGGTCCGGAGGATCCCGGCCAGGATGTCCAGCGGCTCGAACCCGGTCACCACGATCGGGACCCGGTACTTCTCCGCCAGCGCCGGGTACTCCGACACCCCCATCACGCTGCAGACGTGGCCGGCGGCCAGGAAGGCCTGCACCCGGCAGTCCGGCGATTGCATGATCGCCTCGATCGCCGGCGGAACCCGCACATGCGAGACCAGCAGGCTGAAGTTGGGGATGCCCAGCCGCTTGGCCTGATAGACCGTCATCGCGTTCGGCGGCGCGGTGGTCTCGAAGCCGATACCGAAGAACACCACCTGGCGGTCCGGGTTCTTCCTGGCCAGCTCGAGCGCATCCAGTGGCGAGTAGACCACCCGGACGTCGCCGCCGTCGCTCTTGATCCGGAACAGGTCGCGCCCGCTGCCCGGCACCCGCAGCATGTCGCCGAAGGAGCAGAAGATCACGCCAGGCTGCGAGGCGATCTCGAGTGCCTTGTCGATGATCTCCAGCGGAGTGACACAGACCGGACAGCCCGGGCCGTGGATCATCTCGACGCCTTCCGGCAGCAACTGGTCGATGCCGTGCCGGACGATCGTGTGGGTCTGTCCGCCGCAGACCTCCATCATCGCCCATGGCTTGGTCACCGTGGCGTGGATCTGGTCGACCAGGCGCCTGGCCAGGTCGGGATCGCTGAACTCCTCGAGATATTTCATTCCGCCGCCTCCTTCTTCAGGTACTCCGTACCCGGTGGCCGGCGTTCACCGGCCTGCCGCGCCGCGATCCCCCACTGGTCACCGAACTCCTCCTCGAGCGCGCCGAGCGACCGGTACAGATCCAGCGACTGCTGCGCCGACTCCTCGTCCAGGCGTTGCAGGGCGAAGCCGACGTGCACGATGGTGTACTCCCCCACCTGCAGGTCCGGCAGGTAAGCCAGGCAGACGTCCTTGATCACGCCGCCGAAGTCGACCTTGCCCATCCGGGTGTCATCCTGTTCGCGGATCTCCACGACTTTCCCTGGTACCGCTAGACACATGCTTGTTCCTCCTCCTTCGATGGTGGGACGCGAGCCGCTACGGCCAGCTGCCCGAGTGCGATACCGGCATC
>JAWWOY010000219.1:0-3436 GCA_033851195.1 Kribbellaceae bacterium
CTACACAAGGCGGTGTCGGTTTCGCCACTGCTCCCCGCCAGGTCGCTACGGCGACCAATTCCCCCCCGGCGGATCAACGCTCACCCCCGCGGCTACTTAACGTAGCTGCAAGGGGCACTGTGCACTACTTTGGCCACAGACGGTAGTGGTATGCCGATATATGTTTCCGGACTGTGACGAACCGACCCGACCCTTATGCTCAGTGGCCATGAGCTTTGACCGTGACGTACTGCTAGACCAGGTGAAGAAGAAGGCGATCGTGCATGGCCGGGTGACCTTGGCCTCGGGCAAGGAAGCCGACTATTACGTGGACCTGCGCCGGATCACTCTGGACGCCGAGGCGGCGCCGTTGATCGGCCCGGCGCTGCTGGAACTGACCGCGGATCTCCAGTACGACGCCGTCGGCGGGCTTACCCTCGGGGCGGATCCGGTGGCCATGTCGATGTTGCACGCGGCCGCGGCGCAAGGGCGGAAGCTGGATGCCTTCGTGGTCCGCAAGGCCGAGAAGGCACACGGGCTGCAGCGCCGGATCGAGGGGCCTGACGTGACGGGCCGGCGGGTGCTGGCAGTCGAGGACACCTCCACCACGGGCGGCTCGGTCCTCACCGCCGTCGAGGCACTTCGGGAAGCCGGCGCCGAGGTGGTCGCCGTCGCGGTGATCGTGGACCGGTCGACGGGTGCGCAGCAGAAGGTCGAGTCGGAAGGCCTGGAGTACCGCTCGGTGTTCGGCCTCGAGGACTTGGGTCTCGGCTCTTGACCACCGTTCTGATCATTCTGCTGGTCGTCGCGATCGGCGCCGGGGTCGGCTACTTCAATTACCTGGCCGCGAAGAAGCGGCGCGAAGCCTTCGCCGCCTTCGCAGCACAACAGGGCTTCGGCTACACCGAGTCGAACGACCCGCTGGCGAACCAGTGGGGTGGTACGCCGTTCCAGACCGGCGACCACTGGCGAGTGAAGAACGTGCTGACCGGTGCGTTCCAGGGTCGGCAGATCGTTGCTTTCGACTACAGCTACCAGACCCACACGACCGACGACAAGGGTCGTCGGCGGACCACTACCCACAAGTTCGGCGTCGTGGTGATGCAGTTGCCCGGTCCGTTGCCGCGGCTGGAGGTCACTCACGAGGGCATCTTCGGCGGCGCGTTCGCCAAAGCGCTCGGGTTCGGCGACCTCGAGTTCGAGAGCGAGCAGTTCAACCGGGCCTTCCGGGTCACGGCCGATGACCCGCGCTTCGGCCATGCGGTGATCCACCCGCCGATGATGGAGATGCTGCTGGCCCGCGGCGAGATCGGGTGGCGCTTCGAGGGGAACTCGCTGGTCGGCTGGGACAGCGGCCCGCATGCCCCGCCCGAGGTGATGAACCGGCTGCAACTGCTGCAGCAGGTGGTCGACCAGGTTCCGCCGTACGTGTGGCGCGACTATGCGGGCGTCGATCCACGTCAGCAGGAGGAATCACCGCAGCAGTAGGAACCACCGCGCCTGCATCGGCACCGACCCGGCACGAGGCTAGAGTCGCCTCGAAGTAATGCCAACACTCGGGAGCAGGCAATGGCAGTCGTCGTCGTCGTGATCGTCGCGATCGTACTGATCGTCGCGATCGCGCTGATCGTGTCCTACAACCGGTTCGTCAAGCAGCGGAATCTGATCCAGGAGTCCTGGCGGCAGATCGACGTCGAACTGCACCGGCGCTACGACCTGATCCCGAACCTGGTCGAGACGGTCCGGGCCTTCGCGGCGCACGAGCGACACGTGTTCGAGGAGGTCGCCCGGCTGCGCACCCAGGCGGTGAACGTGCAGGGCGCGTCGCCCCAGCAGCGGGCCGCGGCCGAGGGGGAGCTGTCGGGTGCCTTGCGTCAGATGATGATCTCGGTCGAGGCCTACCCGCAGATCCAGTCGAACCAGAACTTCCTGAACCTGCAGCGCGAGCTGACCGACACCGAGGACCGGATCGCCGCCGGGCGCCGTTTCTACAACGCCAACGTGGGCGACTACAACACCCGGATCGAAGCGTTCCCGTCGAATGTCATCGCGGGCAGCTTCAAGTTCGAGAAGGCCGGCTACTTCGAGGTCAAGGACGAGGCGGTGCGGTCGGTCCCGCAGGTCTCGTTCGGCACCATCGGCTCGGTCGCCGGTGAGCAGGCGCCGCCGCCTGTCGCGCCCGGAGCGCCATCGTCGGGTCAGATCCAGCCGCAGATGCCCGGTGGCAACCAGCCCGGCTATCAGCAGCCGCAGCAGCTCCCGCCTTATCAGGGTCAGCCGCCGTACCAGGGTCAGCCGCCGGTCGGCGGTCCTCCGGCTGGTACGCCGGGTCCGCAGGACGGCCAACCGCCGTTCACCGGCGGTCAGTAGAGGTATTCCGCTCAGCCTGGGGTGTCCCTCGGGGGACGGGGCCTGGCCGACCCCTCGGCCGTACCCCCGTCCCGGCCCCCGAGAGCGCCCTGAGCACCCCCTGCAGCGGATGCTCTGAACTCGGTGCCGGCCATATTCAGGCCCGGGGGGTAACGATCCCCCCTCGTTACCCCCGGGCCTGTCCTCCCCCCGGTACCGCGCACAACGATGTCGGACCGACATACATCCGGCGTACATCGGTCGGAACCTCCGTGTCACCGACCCTTCCCGGCAGGTACGGCGGGATGTCACCATGAGCGGATCGCCGGGATGGGGGTACACGAGTGGACAGTCTGAGGTACGAGATCCTCGGACCTCTGCGGCTCGGTCACGTGCATGGCCAACCACTCAGAGCAAGCAAGCCGCGACAGTTGCTGGCGACCTTGCTGCTGCACCCGAACCGTTTCGTCTCCACCGACCTGATCGCGGACGCTCTCTGGGAGAGCAACCCGCCGCGGTCGGCGACCGCCAACATCCGCACCTACGTCCGGGCCCTGCGCGGCGTACTGCAGGAGGCCGGGGTGCCGGCGCCGATCGACACCTCCGCAGCCGGCTACAGCATCGAGGTCGGCGTCGACGAGCTCGACTCGAGCACGTTCGAGTCGCTGCTGGCCGAGGGTGGCCACCTGCGCGACGCCGGTGACGGCCGGCAGGCCATGCAGGTACTGTCCCGCGCCTACAACCTGTGGCGGGGCCACCCGCTCGAGGATCTGACCATTCCCTCCGCGTGGGAGGGCTCGATCGCCCGGCTGGAGGCGCAGCACCGCGGCCTCGTCGACAGCCTGTTGGAGCTACGCCTGGAGCACGGTGACGCATCCGGGGCAGCGGTCCTGCTCAGCGGCCGCCTGACCGAGGACCCGTACGACGAGCAGCTGTGGCGCCGGCTTGTTGACGCGCTGATGGCGGCGGGTCGGGGTGGCGAGGCCCGCACGGCTTATACGAAGGCAGTACAGACACTGGCCGACGAGCTCGATGTCGAGCCGGGTCCGGAGCTCCAGGCAGCCGGTGCCCGTGCACAACAGGGCCGCTCCGCCAACTGGCCCAATCC